>SLPP01000256.1 GCA_007131945.1 Paracoccaceae bacterium
CCCGAAAAGGACCTCTACGAGATCGGCGAGATGCCGCCGCTCGGCTATGTGCCCAAGAAGATGTACGCCTGGGCCATCCGCCGCGAGCGGCACGGCGAGCCCGACACCGCGATGCAGGTCGAGGTGGTCGATACCTGGAAGCTCGACAGCCACGAGGTGCTGGTGCTGGTGATGGCCGCGGGCGTCAACTACAACGGCGTCTGGGCCTCGCTCGGCGTGCCGATCTCGCCCTTCGACGGCCACAAGCAGCCCTATCACATCGCCGGGTCCGACGCCTCGGGCATCGTCTGGGCGGTGGGCGACAAGGTCAAGCGCTGGAAGGTCGGCGACGAGGTCGTCATCCACTGCAACCAGGATGACGGCGACGACGAGCACTGCAACGGCGGCGACCCGATGTATTCGCCGACCCAGCGCATCTGGGGCTACGAGACGCATGACGGCTCGTTCGCCCAGTTCTGCCGTGTGCAGGCGCAGCAGCTGATGCCGCGCCCGCGGCATCTGACCTGGGAGGAGTCCGCCTGCTACACGCTGACCCTCGCCACCGCCTACCGGATGCTCTTCGGCCATGCCCCGCATGACCTGCAGCCGGGCCAGAACGTGCTCGTCTGGGGCGCCTCGGGGGGCCTGGGCTCCTACGCGATCCAGCTCGTCAACACCGCCGGGGCAAACGCGATCGGAGTGATCTCCGAGGAGGACAAGCGCGATTTCGTCATGGGCCTCGGCGCCAAGGGCGTGATCAACCGCAAGGAGTTCAACTGCTGGGGCCAGCTGCCCACGGTCAACACACCCGAATACAACGCCTGGCTGAAGGAGGCGCGCCGCTTCGGCAAGGCGATCTGGGACATCACCGGCAAGGGGGTGAACGTGGACATGGTCTTCGAGCATCCCGGCGAGGCGACCTTCCCGGTCTCGACGCTGGTGGTGAAGAAGGGCGGCATGGTGGTGATCTGCGCCGGGACCACCGGCTACAACTGCACCTTCGACGTGCGCTACATGTGGATGCACCAGAAGCGCCTGCAGGGCTCGCATTTCGCCCATCTCGCCCAGGCCTCGGCCGCCAACCGGCTGATGATCGAGCGCCGGCTCGATCCCTGCATGTCCGAGGTCTTCCCCTGGGAGGAGATCCCGGCCGCGCATATGAAGATGCGCCGCAACGAGCACAAGCCGGGCAACATGGCGGTTCTGGTGCAGGCGCCGCGGACCGGGCTGCGGACCTTCGAGGATGCGCTGGAAGCCGGCCGGCAGGGCTGATTTCGCCGTTTTCGGTTCCGAACCGGATACAATAAGGCATTGGCCACCCCCAAATGGTGGCCTTTGTTTCCGTATTTGTTCTAATTTTGTACCCCCGATTCACCCTTTGTCAATGAAGTTGCCGATATGTTCTCCTCCACCCGGACGCGCCCAGTCCGAATTCGTGCTGCCCCGAACGGGCGAGACAAGTTGGAGAACGACCATGAAACACGACTGGATGATCCGCACGCTGGAGGACCTGCAGGCCTATGCCAAGGCCAACCGCCTGCCGGCGCTGGCGGCGCAGCTGGAAGAGGCGAAGCTCCTCGCCTTCACCGAGATCGCCAGCCAGAGCTTCGAGATCGAACTGCGCCCGCATGACGGCTTCCGCGAGAAGGCCGCCAACTTCGCCTGAGCCGCCGTCAGGCGATCCCAGTCGCTCGGGCCGGGGACCGGACGCGCCGTTGCCCGTGGCGTGACCGGCCCCTCGACCGACCTCGCGCCCGGTCCCTTCGCCAGGGGACCGGGCGTTTTCATGTCCGGGGCATGGCAAGCCGCGGGCGGGACCGCGGGGGGCGGTTGCGGCGTCACCCGTCGGACCTGCCCGAGAGCGACCGGGCGCGGCGAGCGACAGGCTCCCGGCCAGCCTTCCACAAGATCTGGTAGGTAATCGGCGCCTGCTGCCACAAGGCGCCTCGAAAAGTCCCGCGCCTCGGAAACGTCGAATTTTTTCATGTTTTGCCGGTTTTACGTCCCTGCTTTTCACATGCGGCGCCAAACCTGCAAAATTCGGACAATTCCGGCGGCCGAGGGCCGGGTTGCTCAAAATGTGCGCCGCGCCGGCCGGATCAGACCACCGTATCGCGCGCGATCTCGGTCAGCAGCCAGTCGCGGAACTGCGCCACCGGCGCCTTCGCCGGCTCGCCGGGGATCGGCTCGGGCTCGACGAACCAGTAGCCCGACCCGCTCGGCCGCTCCTCGTCCAGCGCCACCAGGGCGCCCGAATCGAGCTCGGGTCGGATCAGGAAGGCCGGCATCAGCGCCAGCCCCAGCCCCCCCGCCGCCGCCTGCGCCAGCGTCGCGAACTGCTCGAACCGCATCACCGGCGCCGGGACCGGGCCGGAAAGCCCGCGCGCCTGCCGCCAGCCGGCCCAGGCCTGCGGCCGCGAGCTGAGCGCCAGCAGCGGCAGCCGCGTCCAGTCCTCGACCGACCGCGCCAGCCCCGGCGCCGCGACCGGCACGACCCGCTCCTGCATCAGGAGCGTCAGCCGCCCGCCCGGCCACTCGCCCTGTCCCGAATGGATCGCCGCGTCGAGCCCCTCGGCGCGCAGGTCGAACCAGCCGATCCGGGTGGCGAACTGCAGCGTGATCTCGGGGTGGCGCCGGACGAAGCCGGGGATTCGCGGCATCAGCCAGCGGGTGCCGAAGGTCGGCAGGATGGCAAGTTTCAGTCCCCGCTCGGGTGCCTGCCCCAGCGCTTCGAGCGCCCCCTGGCCGAGAAGTTCGAGCGCGGCGCGCACCCGCGCGGCATAGGCCCTCCCGGCCTCGCTGAGCACGGCCTGGCGCGCGCCCCGCTCGACCAGCGTCACGCCCAACTGCGCCTCGAGCGCCGCGACCTGCCGCGACACCGCCCCCTGCGTCAGCGACAGGTCGCGCGCCGCCGCGGTGAAGGATCCGGTCCGCGCCAGCGCGTCGAAGGCCATGAGCGCCGACATGCCGGGGAAGAGCCTTCGCTGCATCTCGCATTCCGCAGGGTAATGGATACATGCAGAAATAGCGGTTCTGCGGGCAGATGTCTCATGCTAGTTTCGGATCATCGTCGAAATGCTGCCGCGAGAGGAAATCCCATGCTTGACCGCCCCGTGTTGAAACCGAAGGACGCGCCCGATCTTGGCCGTTTCGCCTGGGACGATCCGCTGCGCCTGGAATCGCAGTTGAGCGAGGACGAGCGGATGCTGCGCGATGCGGCGCATGATTTCGCGCAGTCCACCCTGCAGCCGCGCGTGATCGAAGCCTACCGCACCGAAGCCGCGGCTCCCGAGCTCTTCCCGCTGATGGGCGAGGCGGGGCTTCTGGGCGTCACCATCCCCGAGGAATATGGCGGGCTCGGCGCGGGCTATGTCACCTACGGCCTTGTCGCGCGCGAGATCGAGCGCGTCGATTCGGGTTACCGGTCGATGATGTCGGTGCAGTCCTCGCTGGTCATGTATCCGATCTATGCCTACGGGACCGAGGAGCAGCGGCAGAAGTATCTGCCCGGCCTCGCCTCGGGCAAGCTGATCGGCTGTTTCGGCCTCACCGAGCCCGATGCCGGATCCGACCCCGCGGGCATGAAGACGCGCGCTGAGAAGACGGCGACCGGCTACAGGCTGACCGGCAGCAAGACCTGGATCTCGAATTCGCCCTTCGCCGATGTCTTCGTCGTCTGGGCGAAGTCCGAGCATCACGGCGGCCGCATCCGCGGCTTCGTGCTGGAGAAGGGCATGAAGGGGCTCTCCGCGCCGAAGATCGAGGGCAAGCTCTCGCTGCGCGCCTCGACCACGGGCGAGATCGTGATGGACGGGGTCGAGGTCGGCGAGGAAGCGCTGCTGCCGCATGTCGAGGGGCTGAAGGGGCCCTTCGGCTGCCTCAACCGCGCTCGCTACGGCATCGCCTGGGGGGTGATGGGTGCGGCCGAGTTCTGCTGGCACGCGGCGCGGGCCTACGGGCTCGACCGCAAGCAGTTCGACAAGCCCCTGGCGCAGACGCAGCTCTTCCAGAAGAAGCTCGCCGACATGCAGACAGAGATCGCGCTGGGGCTGCAGGCGGCACTGCAGGTGGGCCGGCTTCTCGACGCGGCAGAAGGGGCGCCTGAGATGATCAGCCTGATCAAGCGCAACAACTGCGGCAAGGCGTTGGACATCGCGCGGCTTGCCCGCGACATGCACGGCGGCAACGGCATCTCCGAGGAATACCAGGTGATCCGCCACATGGTGAACCTGGAAACCGTGAACACCTACGAGGGAACGCATGACGTGCACGCGCTGATCCTTGGCCGGGCACAGACCGGGCTGCAGGCGTTCTTCTGAAGGGCCGGTGACGCAGGCGCGGGCGGCGACCCCATCGAGGGGTCG
>SLPP01000416.1 GCA_007131945.1 Paracoccaceae bacterium
AAGACCCAGGCCAGCGTGAGGTAGATCACCAGCAGGCAGGCGATGAGCCCCAGAAGCGCGTCGTTGAGGAAGTCGCGCTCCTGCTCGGCGAGGCCGGAAAGCCGCGTGGCGATGCCGAAATCCTCGGCCAGGCGCGGCAGGATCGTGCGACGCAGCTCGTCCATGATCGCGCGGGCGCGGGCGGCATCGTCTTCCGAGAGCGCACCCGAGACGGTGACCAGCGGCACGCCGTTCTCGCGCTGGATCGCCGAAAAGCCCTGCCGCGTCTCCATCCGCACGATGTCGCCCAGCGGCACGTACTGGCCGCCCGCGCTGCGCAGGAGCGCGGCTTCGAGGAAGTCGGCCGCCCGCTCGGCCTCGGGCAGTTCCACCCGGATCGCGCCCGAACGCATCCCCTCGGGGAAGGTCGCGGCCTCGATCCCGCTGAGCCGGGCGCGCAGTTCGCGCGCCAGCCCGTCGTTGGTGAAACCGAGCGCGCGGCCCTGCGGGGTCAGTTCGAGGATCATTTCCTCCTTGTCATAGGGCAGGCTGTCCTCGAGGCCGGTGATCTCGGGGAAGGGGGCAAGCTGGGTCTTCAGCACCTCGGCCGCGGCCTTGAGCGTCTCGGGATCGGCGCCGAAGAGCTGGATCGAGAGCGAATCGCCCCCCGGCCCCATGCCGAAGCTGCGGAAGCTGATCTCGTCGAGGAGCGGGTGGCGGCGCACCTCGTCCTGCAGGAGCGCGGTGAACTCGAACGAGGAATAGGGACGCAGGTCGGCGTCGATCAGGTCGATCGTGATTGCGCCGAGAAGCTCGGCCGGGCGGTTCGCCGCGCCGGCGAGCGGCCGGCCGGTATTGCCACCCAGCTCGGCCAGCACATGGACCATGGGCCAGGCGCCGTGTTCGGCCTCGAGCCGGGCGGCGACGGCATCGGCGGCGCGCTGCAATTCGCGCAGCTGCGCCAGCGTGTCGGCGCGGGTCGCGTCGGTCGCCATGACGAAATTGCCGGAAAGCGTGCCCTGTTCGGGCGCGACGAAGAAGCGCCAGACGACGTCGCCGCGGATGAAGTTCGCCGCCTGAAGCGCGAGCAGCAGGACGAGACCCGCCAGCACCGCGTAGCGCGCGACGATGACCATCCGCATGAAGGGACGGAAGACGCGTTCGCGCATCCAGGCCAGCCCGCGATTGACCTGGCGCGAGGGCCAGTCGTACCAGCGTTCGCGCGCCGCGCCGATCAGCGCGTGGTGCATGTGGTTGGGCAGGATCAGGAAGCACTCGACCAGCGACATCGCCAGCACCGCGATCACCGTCAGCGGGATGTCGGCGATCAGGTCCCCGAACCGCCCGCCGACGGCGATCAGCCCGGCGAAGGCGGTGATCGTGGTGATCGAGGCGGCGAAGACCGGCAGCGCCATGCGGGTGGCGGCGTTCTCGGCGGCGACGGCGGGCGGTTCGCCCAGGTCGCGGAAGCGGTAATCGGCGTGCTCGCCCACGACGATGGCGTCGTCGACGACGATGCCGAGCGTGATGATCAGGGCGAAGAGCGAGATCATGTTGAAGCTCATGCCGGCGGCGTACATGACCGCTATGGCGGCGAGCATGGCGACGGGTATGCCGGCCGCGACCCAGAAGGCGGTGCGCGCGTTGAGGAAGAGGAAGAGGAGCAGCACCACGAGCCCGAGCCCGATCGCGCCGTTGCGCAGCAGAAGCTGCAGCCGGCCCGAGATCAGCTCGGCGCGCGCCTGCACGAGATCGATGCGCACGCCCGCGGGCAGCGTGGCGACGAAATCGGCTGCGATCCGTTCGACCGCGGCCTGGATGCCGATCGCGTCGCCCGATTGCGAGCGGTCGACGCGCAGGACGATCGCGGGCTCCTCGCCCACCCAGTAGGCGCGCTGCCGGTCGATGCCGCCGGCGCGCACCAGGGCAACGTCGCCCAGGGTCAGCGTGGTGCCGTCGGGCCGGGTCCGCAGCGCGATGGCGCCGACCGCCTCGGCGCTGCGCCGCTCGGTCCCGGTGCGCACGCGCAGCGCCCCGCCGGCCAGTTCGCCCGCCGGGTCGGCGGCGACCGAGGCGGCGATGGCCTGGGCGACCTGCTGCAGGCTCAGGTCGTGCTCGACCAGCCGCAGCGCCGGCACCTCGACGGTGATCTCGGGCGCGGCGATCCCCTGGATCGTGGTCCGGGTGATGCCGGCCTCGAAGAGCCGCGCGGTGAACTCGTCGGCGAAGCGGGCGAGCTGTTCGAGCCCGACCGGGCCGGTGATGACCACGTTGCTGACCCGGTCGGCCCAGTTCGAGCGCAGAAGCCGCGGCTCCTCGGCATCCTCGGGGAGCGTGCGGACGAGATCGATCGCGTCCTGCACGTCCGAGGCGGCGCGCGCCATGTTCCAGCCGGGATCAAATTCGAGCGTGATGCTGGCGCGGCCTTCCGAGGCGCGGGCGGAACTGCCGGCGACGCCCTCGACCGCCAGGAGCGCGGGCTCCAACACCTGCACGATGCCCGCGTCCACGTCCTCGGCCCCCGCGCCCGGCCAGGTGACCGAGACCGTGATGTTGTCGACGACGACGTCGGGGAAGAACTGCGCATGCATCCGCGGCAGCGCCAGGAGACCGGCCGCGAGCATCAGGATCAGCAGCAGGTTCGCGGCCGTCCGGTGGCGGGTGAAATAGCGGAAGATCCCCAGCGCCGAGACCTGCAGGAGCGCCTTTTTCGCCACGGCTCAGCCCCCGCGCCCGCCCCGGTCCAGCCGCTCGATCAGCTGGGCGGGCACTTCGTCGGCCTCGAGCTGGTCGAGGATCCGGCTGCGCACCTGGTCGGGCAGGAAGGCATTGGCATGCACCTGCGCGATCAGCGCCGCGCGCCGCGCCGGATCGAGCGTCACCATCGCCGGCGCGTCCGGCACCGCAGCGGCCTCGTCGCGTTGCGGCCGGATGCGGATGCCGGCGCCCAGAAGCGGCGTGCGCGCGGCGACGATCTCGCGCCCGTTGAGCCCGTGGGCGCGGATGAGCACCATGTCGCCCTGCCGGCGGAGCAGCTCGACCCGGCCTTCCTCCAGCCGGTCGTCCTCGCCCAGCACCAGGACTCCGCCCGCGGCATCGACGGCGGTGGCCGGCACCAGCGCAACGCCCTGCAGCGCCGGCTCGGCGATGCGCACGGTGATGAAGTCGCCCGGCCGGAAGCCGCGCGGGGCGAGAAGCTCGGCATAGACCAGCCGCCCGGTCTGCCCCTCGCCGACGGCGGGGCTGGCGCGGGCGAGCCGCAGCGGCGACGCGATCTCGTGCCCGCCGAGATCGAGCGCGGCCTCGCCCGGCGCCGGGATCAGCGCGCCGGCGTCGTCCAGCAGCCGCAGGTACTGCGCGGTCGAGAGGCGGAAGGCCACATCCAGCGCGTCGGGGTCGATGACCCGGGCGAGGCGTTCGTTGACGCCGACCAGCCCGCCCTCGACCACGGCGACATCGCTGAGCACGCCGTCGAAACCGGCGACGATCTCGGTCTCGGCGAGGCGCCGCTCGGCCTCGGCCAGCGTGATCCGCTGGCGTTCGAGCGCGGTCTCGGCGGCCTCCAGCCGCGCCTCGGCCTGCGCCTCGGCCTGGGCGCGGGTGATGACCGCGGCGCGGGCGGCGGCGAAGGCAAGCTCGGCTTCCTCGATCGCGGCTTCGGTGGCGACCCCGCGTTCCTGCAGCGTCCGGCGGCGCTCGTAGGCGCGGCGGCGCAGATCGGCCTGGGCCTCGGCCTCGGCCAGGTCGGCGCGGGCAAGGTCGAGACTGCGGCCCGCGTCGCGCAACTCGGCCTCTGCGCGGCGCAGATCGGCGGCGGCCAGGTCGCGCGCGGCGAGCGCATCGGCGGGGTCGAGCCGGATCAGCACCTGCCCGGCGCGGACCGGGGCACCGTTCTCGACGCCCGGCGCGATCTCGACAACGCGACCCGCAAAGGGCGCGCGCAGTTCCAGCATGCGGCGGGCGCGCACCTCGCCGAAGGCGGCAAGCTCGGGGGCGATCTCGCCGGGCTGGATGGTGACGACGCGGGCGGTGAAGATCCGCTCGCGCGCCATCGGCGCGGCCCGCTCCGCCGCGGCGCGTTCCTCCAGCGCGCCGCGCACCGTGACGGCGGCGAGCCCCAGCAGGCCAAGCGCCACAGCCGCCAGAAGGACGGCGAGAAGGCTGCGGGTGAGGAAACGCATGGCTCGGTGTCTCTGGCTAGGTGCAAGCGGATACGTGGCGCGCGGCGGAACGGTTCACGGTTGCACGTCGCGCCGTGTCATTTCCGTCGCATGTGCTCGTCGAGCCGCGGCATGATCTCGACGAAGTTGCAGGGACGGTGGCGGTAGTCGAACTGCGGCGCCAGGATCTCGTCCCAGGCGTCGCGGCAGGCGCCGGGGCTGCCGGGCAGCGCGAAGAGGTAGGTGCCGCCGGCGACGCCGGCGCAGGCGCGCGACTGGATCGCCGAGGTGCCGATCTTCGCGGCCGAGACCAGCGTGAAGAGCACGGCGAAGGCGTCGATCTCCTTCTCGTAGACATCCCGGTGCGCCTCGACGGTGACATCGCGGCCGGTGAGCCCCGTTCCGCCAGTCGAGAGCACCGCGTCGATCCCCGGATCGCCGATCCAGGCGCGCAATTGCGCGGCGATGGCGTCGCGCTCGTCGCGCACCAGCGCGCGGGCGGCCAGCAGGTGGCCGGCGCCGGTGATCCGCTCGACCAGCGTGTCGCCGGAGCGGTCGTCGGCCTCTGCGCGCGTGTCCGAGACGGTCAGCACGGCGAAGCGGACGGGCAGGAAGTCGCGGCTCTCGTCGAAGCGGCGGGGCAGGTCGAAGGTCATGAAAGGTTCCTCAGCCGGGCCTTGAGCTCCAGAAGATCGGCCCAGACCTCGCGCTTGTTCTCGGGCGAACGCAACAGGTTCGCGGGATGCAGCGTCGGCAGGCAGGGGCGTCCCAGCGCCTCGGTCCACTGGCCGCGCAGGCGCATGATCCCCCGCCGGCCGAGAACCGCCTGGCAGGCGGTATTGCCCAGAAGCACGATCAGGTCCGGGTCGGCAAGTTCGACATGGCGGACCAGGAAGGGCCGCAGCATGGCCAGTTCCTCGGCCGTCGGCTCGCGGTTGCCGGGCGGGCGCCAAGGCACGGCGTTGGTGATGTAGAGCGCGTGCTCGGCATCGGGGCCGGCGCGGGAGAGCCCGATGGCGGTGAACATCCGGTCCAGAAGCTGCCCGGCGGCGCCGACGAAGGGCAGGCCGCGCTGGTCCTCCTCGCGCCCCGGCCCCTCGCCGATCAGCATGACGCGGGCAGCGGGGTTGCCATCGGCGAAGACCGTGTTGCGCGCGCCCTTGCGCAACTCGCAATGCGGATAGGCGGCCAGCGCCGCGGCGAGCGCCGGCAGATCGGCGGCGGCGGCGGCCATCGCCGCGGCCGCGGCGACGGGGTCGGTCGCGGGAACGGCGACCGACGACGCGACGCCGGGCGGCGCGCCCGCGGCAGGTCGCGGGGCGGCGGCGGGTTCGGGCGGCGATGCGGCGAAGCGGTCGATCGGCGCGTCGCCGATCGCCTCGGTCGCGCCGAGTTCGACCTGCCATTCGAGAAGCGCGCGCGCGAGGTGCCAGTCCATGCCTGCGGTCATGGCGGGAATCTACGCCATCGCCGCGCGGGGGGGAATGGCTCGCGCGCCGCTCGCACCGCTTTGTGCTTGCCGCGCCGCGCCGTGCTTTCTATACCGCGCCACAGCGATGCGGAGCCGCCGATGAGTTTCACCCAGCGCCATCTACTCGGGATCGAGCCCCTGCATCCTCTTGAGATCACGCAGCTTCTGGACCTCGCCGAGACCTATGTCGAGCTCAACCGCTCGACCGCGAAACATGCCGCGGTGCTCGCCGGGCTGACGCAGATCAACATGTTCTTCGAGGCCTCGACGCGCACCCAAGCCTCGTTCGAGCTGGCCGGCAAGCGGCTGGGGGCGGACGTGATGAACATGCAGGTCGGCCATTCGAGCGTGAAGAAGGGCGAGACGCTGATCGACACGGCGCTGACGCTGAACGCGATGCACCCCGATCTTCTGGTCGTGCGGCACCCCAGCTCGGGTGCGGTCAACCTCCTGTCGGAAAAGGTCAATTGCGCGGTGCTCAACGCCGGCGACGGGCGCCACGAGCATCCGACACAAGCGCTGCTGGACGCGCTGACAATCCGCCGCAAGAAGGGGCGGCTGCATCGGCTGGTGGTTGCCATCTGCGGCGATATCGCGCATAGCCGGGTTGCCCGCAGCAACCTGTTATTGCTGGGCAAGATGGAGAACCGGGTGCGCCTTGTCGGGCCGCCGACGCTGATGCCGGCGGGGGTCGCCGAATTCGGCTGCGAGGTCTTCGACGACATGGCAGCCGGGCTCGAAGGCGCCGATGTGGTGATGATGCTGCGCCTGCAGAAGGAGCGGATGGACGGCGCCTTCATCCCCTCCGAGCGCGAATTCTTCCACCGCTACGGGCTTGATTCCGAGAAGCTCTCCCGCGCCAGGCCGGATGCGATCGTGATGCATCCGGGGCCGATGAACCGCGGCGTCGAGATCGACGGTCTGATTGCCGACGACATCAACCGCTCGGTCATCCAGGAGCAGGTCGAGATGGGCGTCGCGGTGCGCATGGCGGCGATGGACCTGCTGGCGCAGAACCTGCGGCGCGACCGGCTGAAGGCGGCGCTGCGCGAGGCCTGAGGGCAACCGGGAATGGCGTCCGTGCCGCATCGGTATCGCGTCGGTATGGCGTCGGTATCGCTTCATGACCCTACGCGCGCTGCACCGGCGCCGCGCGCAACGCCCGGCCAGCCGCGCCCGCGCCGCCCGCGGCCCGACGCGCGGACGGTTGCACCGCGGGTGGAGCCTGACGCGGGGCGGGAGAGTGCCCGTCCCCCCGCCCGCCGCGCCCGACATGTCGCGGTCCGGCGGCGACCGGGGCCGGGCCGGTGAACGGGCCGCTCCGGCGGCTTGCGGCGCGGCTTGCGCGCGACTGGTTGCTCGGCGCGCTCGTCGCGGTTCTGCCGGTCATGATCTGGCTCGCGCCGATGCCGGTGGCCGGGCTTGCCCATCTCGTCGACTGGAATACGATCGCGGCGCTCGCCGGGCTGATGGTGCTGAGCCGGGGGCTCGAGGTCTCCGGGCTGATCGACCGCGCCGGGCGCCTGGTGCTGGCCCGGCTGCGCAGCCCGCGCGGCTTGGCCGTGGCTCTGGTGCTCTTCGCCGCGGGGCTCTCGGCAGTGGTCACCAACGATGTCGCGCTCTTCGTCACCGTGCCCTTGACCCTGGGGCTGGCGCGCCGGGTGGTTCTGCCGGTGGGTCGGCTGGTGATCTTCCAGGCGCTGGCGGTGAACGCGGGCTCGGCGCTCACGCCGGTCGGCAACCCGCAGAACCTCTATCTGTGGCAGGTCTCGGGCGCGGGGTTCGTGGAATTCGCGCTGGCCATGCTGCCGATCTCGGCGGCGATGCTGGCGCTCGTGCTGGCGCTGGTGCCGCTGGGCTTCGGCGCGGACCGGCTGGCGCTGACCGCCGAGCCGAGCCCCCTGCCCCTGAAGCGCGGCCTGATGACGCTGTCGCTCGCCGCCTATCCGGTCTTCCTCATGGCGGTGAACGCGGGGCTTGCCGAGGCCGCCGCGGTCCTGGTGCTCGCGGTCTATGCGCTCGCCTTCCGGCCCGTGCTGCGCGGGCTCGACTGGGGGCTGCTCGTCGTCTTCGTGCTGATGTTCGTCAATCTCGGGCTGCTCGGGCGGATCCCGACCGTCGGCGCGTCGGTTGCGGCCTGGATGGACGGGCCGATGGCCGCCTTCGCGCTGGGCGCGGGCCTGTCGCAGGTCATGTCGAACGTGCCCGCGGCCATCTTCCTTGCCCCCTTCACCGAGGACTGGCGGGCGCTCGCCTGGGGGGTCAACGCCGGCGGCTTCGGCCTCGCCATCGGCTCGCTCGCCAACCTGATCGCCCTGCGCCTGGCGCCCTTTCCGGGGATCTGGCGCGCGTTCCACCTCTGGTCGCTGCCGATGCTCGCCGCCTCGGTGCTGGCCGGCGCGGTGCTCCTGCGCCTGGTCTGACGCCGCGGCCCGGCGCGGGCCCGCAACGCCCTGGCGCGACGCCTAGGCGGCGGCGGAGGGCGCGCCGCCACGGCCCGGCATCACGCCAAGCCCGCGCGCAGCACGGGGGGGGGCCGGGGGGCAGCGGCCCCCGGCCCGGCCCAACGCGAGGAAGGTTGTGCAACGCACAGCCTGACGAGGGGCGGGAGAACGCCCGGCGCCTCGAAACCCGCGCCCGACGCCCTCGGGTCGCGCCCTCAGATCGCGCCGGCGAGCCCCAGCGCCAGCCCCGCAGCGGCGCTGCCCATGAGCACCGGCACCGGGCCGAGGCGAAGGCCGAAGACGGCGAGAATCGCGGCGAGCGCCAGGGCCGCGGCGGCCGGGTTCAGCGTGGTCCAGACCGGCAGATCGAGGTCGAGCCCCCAGCCGGTGACGGTGCGGACCTCGTCGAAGACCACGTGCAGGCCGAACCAGAGCGCGAGGTTGAGGATCACGCCCACCACCGCGCCGGTGATCGCGGACAGCGCCGCGGCGAGGATCCGGTTGTCGCGCAGCCGCTCGATGAACGGCGCGCCGAGGAAAATCCAGAGAAAGCAGGGCGTGAAGGTGACCCAGGTGGCCAGCAGCCCGCCCAGCGTCCCGGCCACCAGCGGCGAGAGCCCGCCCGCATCGCGAAAGGCGCCCATGAAACCCACGAACTGGGTGACCATGATCAGCGGGCCCGGCGTCGTCTCGGCCATGCCCAGCCCGTCGAGCATCTCGCCCGGCGCCAGCCAGCCGTAATTCTGCACCGCCTCCTGCGCGACATAGGCCAGGACCGCGTAGGCACCGCCGAAGGTGACGACGGCCATGATGCTGAAGAAACCGGCGATCTGGGCAAAGACATTGCCGGGACCGAGCAGCGCCAAGAGAAGCGCCACCGGCGCGAGCCAGAGGATCAGGAACACCGCCGAGATGCGGAAGGCGTGGGCGCGGTTGACCTCGGTGTGTTCGGGCGATTCAACGCCCAGGAGCGTGTCGGGGTCGTCGACCTGCATCTTGCCCACCGCGCCATGCCCGCCGCCGCCCTGAAAGGCCGGCAGGCCGGCGCGGGCGCCGGCATAGCCGATCAGCCCGGCACCGAGGATGATCAGCGGGAAGGGCACGCCGAAGACGTAGATCGCGACGAAGGACGCCGCGGCAATCGCGAGCATCGCGGCGTTGCCGAGCGCCCGCGCGCCGATGCGGATCACCGCCTGCACGACGATGGCAAGGACCGCCGCCTTGAGCCCGAAGAAGAGCGCCTCGACCGCGCCGACCTGCCCGTAGAGCGCGTAGACCCAGCTCAGCACCATGATCGAGGCGACGCCGGGCAGCACGAAGAGCAGCCCGGCGATGATCCCGCCCGCCGTGCGGTGCATGAGCCAGCCGATATAGACCGCAAGCTGCATCGCCTCGGGGCCGGGCAGCAGCATGCAGTAGTTGAGCGCGTGCAGGAAGCGTCTTTCGCCCAGCCAGCGGTTTTCCTCGACGAGGATACGGTGCATGAGCGCGATCTGCCCCGCCGGCCCGCCGAAGCTGAGTAGCCCGATCCGCGCCCAGATCCGGGTGGCCTCGGCGAGCGTCGGGTAGGGGCGGCGTTGCGTCATCCGCGGCCTCGGGCGTCCTGCGTGCCGGCGGATAGCTGCCGTCGAAAGATGCTAGCAGAGCCGCCGGGCGGCGCAAGGCGGACGCGCCGACGGGCGGAATCGGCGGAACAAGCCCTGGCGCCGCGGATCGACTCCCCTTTGCCGCCCCCACTTTCCCCGCCCCCCTTTCCCCCGCGCGCCGTTTGATCCATTTAGGAGCCATGCGCTGGACCGTCCCGAACATCCTCACGACGCTGCGCCTCCTCGCCGCGCCCGGCGTGGCGGTGATGTTTCTCTATTTCCACCGGCCCTGGGCCGACTGGCTGGCGCTGATGCTGTTTCTCGGCGCCGCGATCACCGACTATTACGACGGCTATCTCGCCCGGCTGTGGAAGCAGGAAAGCCGCATCGGCGCGATGCTCGACCCGATCGCCGACAAGGCGATGGTGGTGATCGCGCTGCTGGTCATCACCGGCTATTCGGGGATGAATCCCTGGCTGATCCTGCCGGCGACGGCGATCATGTTCCGCGAGGTCTTCGTCTCGGGGCTGCGGGAATACCTGGGCAGCAAGTCGAAACTGCTCGAGGTCACGAGGCTCGCGAAATGGAAGACCACGGCGCAGATGGTGGCGATCGCGGTGCTGTTCGCCGCGACCGGGCTCGAATACATCCGCGAGCAGGCGCTGGCGCGCAACCGGGCGCTGATTGCCGAGATGACCGCAGCCGGGCTCGACGAGGATCTGAACCTCCTGACGGTGGCGAATTATGGCGGCGAGTTCGTCTGGACCGTCGGGCTGGTGCTGATCTGGATCGCGGCGGTACTGACGCTGATCACCGGCTGGGACTACCTGCGCAAGGCCGCGCCGCATCTGAAGGACCAAGCGCCATGAAGCTGACCGTTCTCTATTTCGCCTGGTTGCGCGAACGCGTGGGGCTGCCGCGCGAGACCGTCGAGACCGGGGCCACGACCGTCGCCGGCCTGGTCGAGGAACTGCGCGCGCGCGAGGAGCGCTACGCGCTGGCATTCTCGGACCTCAAGTCGGTGCGCGTGGCGCTGGACCAGGAGCTTGCCGATTTCGACGCCCCCCTTGACGGCGTGCGGGAGGTGGCCTTCTTCCCGCCCATGACGGGAGGGTAAGCGATGGACATCCGGGTTCAGGCCGAGGCTTTCGACTACGGCGCCGAGGCCGGCGCCTTCGCCGCCGCCGCGACCGGTGCGGGGGCGGTGGTCAGCTTCGCCGGCATCGTCCGCGACCGCGCGTCCGGCGGGGCGGGCGGCGGGGCGGGCGGTAGACTGGCGCGGATGGAGATCGAGCATTACCCCGGCATGACCGAGAAGGCGCTCGCCGCGATGGCCGGGACGGCGCGGGACCGCTGGTCGCTGAACGACGTGCTGATCATCCACCGCCACGGGCCGATGGTGCCGGGCGAGGTGATCATGATGGTGGCGACCGCCGCGCCGCATCGCGGCGACGCCTTCGCCGCGGCCGAGTTCCTGATGGACTACCTGAAGTCGCGCGCCCCCTTCTGGAAGAAGGAAGTCACCGCCGAGGGCGCCGACTGGGTGGCGGCGAAGGACGCCGACGAGGACGCGCTCGCCCGCTGGTAGGGATCCGGGACCCGGCGCCGCCCCCGCCCCGCGGCAGGTCCCGGCGCCTGGCGCCGAGGACCGCCGGCCCCAGCCCGCGCGGAAGACAGGCCGGGTGCGCACGCGTGCGCACTTCGACAAGCCATTGACAAGTATTCGAAAAACGTTCGCGTTTACCACAACGAAACTTTCTCGGGACGCCGCAAGCGCGGGTCTGCCGGCGCCACCGCGCCGTCGCTGGTCGCCCGTACCCTTCGCAAGGATGGGCACGGAGCGGATCGTGCCAGAACCACTCGATCCGTCCGGGAACGTCGGCGATCGGATCGCGCCCATGCCCACAGAAGTGATCGGACCGAAGTCGTGTCAGCGGCCGCGGTCCTCGAGCTGGCGGCGGAGCATCTCGGCCTCGTGGCGCGCCTCGCGCAGCCCGTCCATCGCCGCCGAAAGCTCGGCCCTTGTCTGGCTGAGCTCGCGCGTCAGTTCGGCCTCGCGCGCGTCGAGATAGGCGATCGCCTGGTCGCGGATCTCCTCGGCCTCGTGCAGCGCCTGCGCCATCCCCTCGAGCTCGTTCAGGTCGGCCTGGCTGACGCGGGTGAAGCGCTGCACCAGCCAATGCGCCGCCCAGCCCAGCGCGAAGGCGAGGAACAGGATGATCGCGGTGACCAGGATGAAGGCGAGGCGGGTCATTCGGCTCCTATCGTCGGTGCGGGCCCGGTTCCGGGCGGGGCTCAGTTCCGGGCGGGGCGGGGTGCGGGCCGGGTGTCGTTTTGCCCCGGCGCGCGCGGCTCGAAGACAAGCTGCGCCTCGGCCTCGGCGTCGCGCGCCAGCGGCTCGGCTTCGGGGCGGATGAGCGCGATCTCGATCCGGCGGTTGGCCTCGCGTCCGGCGGCGGTGGCGTTGTCCGCGATCGGGTGGTCCTGGCCATAGCCGCGCGCGACCATGCCGGCGACCAGCACCCGGCGCTCGAGCAGCGCGTTGACCACCGTCTCGGCGCGGTTCTGGCTGAGCGCGAGGTTGGACTCGGCCCGGCCCTGGCTGTCGGTATGGCCGGCGATCTCGAGCGGCAGTTCGCCGCATTCGCGCAGGATCTCGGCGATGTCGTCGAGGATCGCGCGCGAGTCCTCGTCGAGCCGCGCCGAGCCGGGGGCGAAGGTGATCTTGCGCTCGGCGAGGATCGCCTGGACGCGCGCCTCGCAGCGTTCCGGCGTCGGTGCCTGGGCGACGGGATCGAGTTCCTCGTCGTAGCGCACGCGGATGGCGAAGCGCGCCTCCTGCCCGAGCCCGTCGGTCAGCACCCGCGTCACCTGGTCCGAGGCATCGGGATTGCCGGAGACGCCGGTCAGTTCGATCCGGTCGGCGCGCATGGTGACGGCGCCTTCGTGCAGTTCGGCCAGCGCCTCGAGCGCGGTCAGCGCGCGCACCGACCAGCCCGAGGGCAGGTCGGGGTCGAGCCGCGCCTCGAGCGTGACGGCCTCGGAGCCGAAGCGGGCGCGGGCGAAGGCGACGACGGCGCCTCGGATGCGCTCGTCCGGCAGCCGCCCGACGATCAGCAGCGTGCCGTCGGCCTCGAGCGTGGCGCGCAGTTCGGGCTGGCCGTTGGCCGGGGTCTCGGCGCCGGGGTCGGGCTCGCGGCGGATGGCGGCGAGGGTGAAGGCCTCGGGCAGGCGGGTCTCCAGCCGGCCGACGGCGCGGTCGAAGGCGTCCTGAGCGACCTCGTGCGGGACGGTCAGCGTGACATCGGTATCCGAGAAGCTCAGCGCGCCGGCGCCCAGCCCGGAGAGCGCCTCGACGCCAAGCTCGACCGCGGCGGCCCAGCGCGGCGAGGGCGTGCCCATGCCGATGGTGCAGCCGAGCCGGTCGGTCGCCCCGGCCTCGCGCACGGCGCGCAGGATGCGGTCGCGGTCGGCGTCGCTGTCGGCCGAGCAGGCCTCGAGCCGGGCGCCGGCCTCGTCGAGCACGTAGCGGAAGGCGAAGGGCGTGATCACCGGGCGCGGCGCCTCGAGTTCCAGCATCACCACCTGCCCTCGCGGGGCGGCGGCGCGCAGCTCGGATTCGAGCTGCCGGCGGCGCTCGGCGCTTTCGACCAGCGCCTGCACCTCGATCCGCCCGGCGGTGACCGAGACCTGCGCCACCGGCAGCATGGCGAGCACGCCGACGGCGAAGTCGACCGCCGCCTCCCAGCCCGCGGGCACCGGGTGATCGGCGCTCTGCAGCATGTCCGAGACCGCCATCTCGCCCTCGAGCGCGGTCAGCCGCTCGACGATCGCGGCCTCGCCCTGGGCGAGCGGCACAAGCCCGATGACCGAGATACGGTCGTGGTTCCTGAGCGCCTCGATGCGGAAGACGGGGGCGACGGTGCCGGCGGTGTTCGCCGCCTCGATCGTGTCGCGCAGCCGCGCGGAATGGACGACGCCGCCGGCCAGGCGCAGCGCGGCGAGCCGCGCGGGCTCGTCCGGCGCGGTGCCGGCGAGATTGACCCGCAGCCCGTCGGTCGTCACCTCGACCCAGTCCATCCGCGCCTCGGCGAAGGCGGTCTGCAGATCGCCGCGCGTCTGCCGCTCGACACTGCCGGCGAGGAGCGCGGCGGCAAGGAGCGCAATCAGCGCGGCCGCGGCGAAGACGGCCCAGGGCAGATAGGGGATCAGTCGCGGCATGGTCGTCCTGTCACTCGCATCGCGCCCTGCCCTAGCTTCTGACCCGGCGGGATGCAATCAGACCAGCGGCGCGGCGGCGAAAAACAGCACAACGATCAGCCCCGCGTCGCGGTTGGAGCGGAAGAGCGTCAGGCAGACATCGGGGTCGTGGATGTTGAGCTTGCCGAGCTGCCAGTTGAGATGCGCGCCGAAGGCCCAGGCGCCGGCGAGCGCGAGCGACATCTTCAGCGGATCGGCGAGCGGCGCCAGCGCGAATATGATGGCGAGCGACATCAGGAGCACCGCCGCGACGAGGAAGCCGCGCAGCCAGTTGTCGGTATGCGCGCCGAAGAGCCGCGCGGTGGACTTGACCCCGATCAGCGCGTCGTCCTCGCGGTCCTGGTGGGCGTAGATCGTGTCGTAGAAGAGCGTCCAGGCGATGCCCGCGAGATAGAGGAAGACCGCCGGCAGGCTCAGCGCGCCGGTCTGCGCCGTCCAGGCGAGGAGCGCGCCCCAGTTGAAGGCGAGGCCGAGGAAGACCTGCGGCCACCAGGTGAAGCGCTTGGCGAAGGGGTAGATGGTGACCGGGACGAGGGCGATGATCCCGAGGATGATCGCCGGCCAGTTGAAGGTGAGCAGGATCAGGAAGGCGACGAGGGACTGCGCCCCGATCCAGATCAGCGCCTGGCGCACCGTGACCGTGCCCGCCGCCAGCGGCCGGTTGCGGGTGCGCGCGACGGCGCGGTCGATGTCGCGGTCGGTGATGTCGTTCCAGGTGCAGCCCGCGCCGCGCATCAGGAACGCGCCGATGGCGCAGGCGACGACGATCCAGACCGTGAGCCAGCCGCGCAGCTCGGGCTCGGCCAGCGCGCCGAGAAGCGCGCCCCACCAGCAGGGCAGAAGCAGTAGCCAGGTGCCGATCGGCCGGTCGGCGCGCGAGAGCCGCAGGTAGGGCCGCCAGGGTTCGGGCGCGAGGCGGTCGACCCAGTTGCCCTCGACGCGATCGGCGATCGCGTCGGGCGCGTCTTCGGGCGCGGCGTCGTCGCGCGGGGTTTCGCGCTCTCCCGGCTCTGGCCTTCGATCCGACTCGCTCATACATTCGGTCCCATGACTGAACGCCCCCGTCGCGCTCCGGACCCCGAGCCCGCCCGCCCCGAGGCCGAACCGGGGCGTCCCCGCGTGCGCCTGTTTCTAGAGCAGCCGCTGGGCGAAGGGCAACCGGTTCCGCTGCCCGGGCCGGCGGCGCATTACCTCGGCGCGGTGATGCGGCTGGGACCGGGGGCGGAGATCGCGCTGTTCAACGGCCGCGACGGCGAATGGCGCGCCCGGATCGAGGCGCTGGGGCGGAAGGACGGCACCGCCCGGTGCCTGGCCCGAACGGCGCCGCAGCGCGATCCGCCCGACCTGTGGCTCCTGTTCGCGCCATTGAAGAAGGCGCGGACCGATTTCCTGGTCGAGAAGGCGACCGAGCTGGGCGTGGCGCGGCTGGTGCCGGTGACCACCGCCTTCACCAATGCCGAGCGCATCCGCCGCGACCGGCTACAGGCGCATGCCGTCGAGGCCGCCGAGCAATGCGGCGCGACGCATGTGCCCGCGGTCGCGGAGCTGCGCCCGCTCGACGCGGTGCTGGGCGACTGGCCGGCGGGGCGGGTGCTCTACTGGGCCGACGAGGTGCGCGCGGGCCGCGCCGCCCTGCCCGAGGCCGGCGGCCCCGCGGCGATCCTGATCGGGCCCGAGGGCGGCTTTTCGCCCGCCGAGCGCGCGCGGCTTGCCGCCCTGCCCTTCGTCCGCCCGCTGGCA
>SLPP01000316.1 GCA_007131945.1 Paracoccaceae bacterium
CAGGCGGGTGGCAGCAGCGCGCGCCGCTCCCGCGACCCGCGCAACAGCGCCGCCGCGCCCCGACCCGCGCCGACCGGCCGCGGCAGGGCCTTCTCGCCGCGCGCCGCGCACAGCCTGACGAGGGGCGGGAGACCCGCCGTCACCCGGTCCCCCGCGGCGACGCTTTCCCCCGTCCGGCACCCGCGCTATAGAGGCGGCGGGGACATTCAACGAAGGGGTATCTGACATGGACGAGATCGTCATCCTGAGCGGCGCGCGCACCGCCATCGGCACTTTCGGCGGCAGCCTTGCCGGCACGCCGCTTTCCGAGGTCGCGACGCATGTGACCAGGGCCGCGCTGGAACGTGCCGGCGTCGAGGGCGCGCAGGTGGGCCATGTGGTCTTCGGCCATGTCGGCAATACCGAGCCGCGCGACGCCTATCTTTCCCGCGTCGCCGCGATGCAGGCGGGCATTCCCGACACGGCACCGGCGATGAACGTCAACCGGCTCTGCGGCTCGGGCGCGCAGGCGATCGTCTCGGCGACCCAGGCGCTGGCGCTGGGGGATGCCGATTTCGCGCTGGCCGGCGGCGCCGAATCTATGAGCCGGATGCCCTACATCATTCCCGCGGCGCGCTTCGGGCAGAAGATGGGCGACACCGCCGTGCTCGACATGATGGTCGGCGCGCTCACCTGCCCGTTCGGCACCGGCCATATGGGCGTGACGGCAGAAAACGTCGCCGCCGAGAACCAGATCACCCGCGAGGAGCAGGACGCCTTCGCGCTGGAAAGCCAGAACCGCGCGGCTAAGGCGATCGCCGAGGGCCGGTTCAAGGACCAGATCGTCCCCTTCGTGATGAAGACCCGCAAGGGCGAGGTCTCTTTCGATACCGACGAACACCCGAAGAAGACCTCGGCCGAGGCGCTGGCCGGGCTGCGGCCGGCCTTCAGGAAGGACGGCTCGGTGACCGCGGGCAACGCGAGCGGCATCAATGACGGGGCGGCGGCGATCGTACTCGCCCGCGCCGAGGCGGCCGAGAAGGCCGGGCTGAAGCCACGCGCGCGGATCCTCGGCTACGCGGTGGCCGGCGTGCGCCCCGAGGTCATGGGCATCGGCCCGGTCCCGGCGGTCGAGCAGCTGTGCAAGCGCACGGGGCTCTCGGTCGATCAGTTCGACGTCATCGAATCGAACGAGGCCTTCGCGGCGCAGGCGCTTGCCGTGAACAAGGGGCTCGGGCTCGACCCGGCCAAGGTGAACCCGAACGGCGGCGCCATCGCGCTGGGCCATCCGGTCGGCGCGACCGGCGCGATCCTGACCGTCAAGGCGCTCCATGAGCTCGAGCGGACCGGCGGGCGCTACGGGCTTGTCACCATGTGCATCGGCGGCGGCCAGGGGATCGCGCTGGTGCTGGAGCGGGTGTGACCCGCCCGGCGGGCGAGGCGGTCGCGCGGACCCGCGACGCTGCCCTCGCCCGCGCCGGGGCCGACTTCGACTCGGGCGCCTTCCTCGCGGCGCTCGCGCCGCTGATCGCGATCCCGAGCGAGAGCCAGAACCCGGATCGCGGGCCGGAGCGGCGGCGATACCTCGAAGAGGGCATCGCGCCGCTGCTCGCCGCGATGGGCTACGCGTGGCGGGTCCACGAGAACCCCACCGGCGCGGATCTGCCCTTCCTCGTCGCGCGCCGGATCGAGGACCCGGCGCTGCCGACGGTGCTGACCTACGGGCACGGCGACGTGATCCTCGGCCAGGAGGGCGCCTGGTCGGCGGGCCGAGATCCCTGGCGGCTTTCGGTCGAGGGCGACCGCGTCTACGGCCGGGGCGTCGCCGACAACAAGGGCCAGCATGTCACCAATCTCCGCGCACTCTCTCATGTTCTGGCGGTGCGCGGGCGGCTCGGCTTCAACTCGACGATCCTGATCGAGACCGGCGAGGAGGCGGGCTCGGCGGGGCTGGCCGACTTCGCGCGGGCGGAGCGCGAGGCGCTGAAGGCGGATGTGCTGATCGCCTCGGACGGGCCACGGATCGCGCCCGACCGGCCGACAATCTTCCTCGGCACGCGCGGGGCGCTGAACTTCGCGCTGACCGTCGATCTGCGGACGGGCGCGCACCATTCGGGCAACTGGGGCGGGCTGCTGGCCAACCCGGCGCTGATCCTCGCCCATGCGCTGGCCGCCATCACCGACGGGCGCGGCGCGATCCGCGTGCCGGAATGGCGGCCGACCAGCCTTACGCCCGAGATCCGCGCGGTGCTCGCCGATATCGAGTTGCCCGACCATCCCGACCTGCCGCGGATCGACCGCGACTGGGGCGAGCCCGGCCTGCGCCCGGAAGAACGCGTCTTCGGCTGGAACGCCTTCGAGGTGCTGGCGATGAGTGCCGGCACGCCCGCGCGGCCGGTCAACGCCATCCCCGGCCGCGCCGTCGCGCATTGCCAGCTGCGCTATGTCGTCGGCACCGATGCGGACGACATCCTGCCCGCGCTGCGCCGGCATCTCGACCGCGAGGGGTTTTCGCAGGTCGCGATCGACGCGACGCGCGAGACGATCTTCCACGCCACCCGCGCGCCGCTCGACAATCCCTGGGTGCTTATGGCCCGCGACTCGCTCGCCGCGACCGGCGGGCGGGCGCCGGCGATGATGCCCAATCTCGGCGGCTCGCTGCCCAACGAGGTCTTCGCCGAGATCCTCGGTCTGCCGACGGTCTGGGTGCCGCAATCCTATGGCGGCTGCAACCAGCACGCGCCCGACGAGCACCTGCCGCTCAAGCTGATGCGCGAGTCGCTGCGGCTGATGACCGGGCTCTTCTGGGACGCGGGCGCCGGGCAGGGCCCCGACGGGCAGAATTCCGGCCCCGGTTAAGGGCGTTTTCATCCTCAGGCGCAATCGTGACCGGGCGTCGTGCGGTCCCGGGGGGCGGACGGCGCGCCCCTGGATCTGAGTGACGCGCTGCCGATGACGCTTCTCGACAAGCTGACCAGCGAACGCCGCGCCCGGCTTGCCGCCGAGCGGCTGCTCGAGCGGCGGCAACGCGAGCTCGCGGCGCTGAAGGACGAGCTTGACCAGGCGCGGCGGCTGCTGAACGCGCAGCAGCTCGAGTTGCGCGACATCTCGGAGGTGGCCAGCCGCAGCGTGGCGCTGGAGGGCGAGAGCAAGCGCGCGCGCAGCGACCTGGAGGTCGCCAACCAGACCGCGCTGATGGCCGAGCGGCGGCTGTGGGATTCGATCAACACGATCAAGGACGGATTCGCCGTCTTCAACAGCCGGCAGGAACTCGTCGTCGCCAACCAGTCCTTCCTGCGCGTCTTTTCCGGCCTGCCCGAGGTGCAGCCCGGCATCGCCTATGCGCGCCTGGCCGAGATCCTCGCCTTCGAGGGCCGCGTGGTGCTGGGCGAGACGGCGCCGCAGGACTGGATCGAGATGATGCTGGCGCGCTGGCGCGAGGAGAAGATCCCGGCGCAGGAGATCGAGCTGACCGCGGGCGGCATGGTGCGGCTGATGGACCGGCGCGCGCGCGGCGGCGACATCGTCACGCTGGCGCGCGACATCACCGAAAGCGCCCGCCACGCCGCCGAGCTGGAAGAGGCGCGCCGCCGCGCCGAGGCGGCGAATCGCGCGAAATCGGCTTTCCTCGCCAACATGAGCCACGAGATCCGCACGCCGATGAACGGCGTCGTCGGCATGGCGGAACTGCTGTGCGACACCCAGCTCAACGAAGAGCAACGGCTCTGCGCCGAGACGATCCGGTCCTCGGGCGAGGCGCTCTTGAACATCATCAACGACGTGCTCGACTTCTCGAAGATCGAGGCCGACCGGCTGACGCTGGTGCCCGAGCCCTTCGACCTCGAGCGCTGCATCCACGAGGTGCTGATCCTGCTGCAAGCCGGCGTGCGCGGCCGCTCGGTCGATCTGATCCTCGATTATGACCTCTTCCTGCCGACGCGCTTCATGGCCGATCCGGGACGGATGCGGCAGGTGCTGACCAACCTCGTGGGCAATGCGGTGAAATTTACCGAGAAGGGGCACGTGCTGATCCGCGTCACCGGGGTCGAGGGCGAGGCGGGGCATCAGCTGCACCTCACCGTCGAGGATACGGGCATCGGCATCGCGCCCGAGAACCAGGACCGGATATTCGCCGAGTTCAGCCAGGTCGAGGACCAGGCCAATCGCCAGTTCGAGGGCACCGGGCTGGGGCTGGCGATCACCCGGCGGCTGATCGAACTGATGGGCGGCGAGATCTGGGTCGAATCGGAGCTCGGGCGCGGATCCTGTTTCGGGTTCAGCCTGACGCTGCCGCTGGCCGAAGAGAGCGCGGCGCTTCCGGCCGATCCGATCCCGCTGAAACGCGTTCTGGTGGTCGACGATCACCTGGTCAACCGCACCATCCTCGAGCGGCAGCTCTCCGCGCAGGGGATCGCGGTGACGAGCCACGCACTGGCCAGCGAGGCGCTGGAGGCGGTGGCGCGGATGGAGCGCGGCGAGGGGCCGGAATTCGATCTGCTGATCACCGATCACGAAATGCCGGGAATGAGCGGGCTCGACCTTGCGGTGACGCTTCGGGCGACCGGCAGCACGCTGCCGATCGTGCTCTTCACCTCGAACCCGGCGGCGGCGCAGGGGCATCCGGGGCTTGCCGAGATGCGAGCGATCCTGCAGAAGCCGCTGCTGCGCCGCGACCTTCTGCGCCAGCTGCACGAAATCGGCGACACCGGTCCCGCCGAGGCCGAGGCAGACGCCGCGGCGCCGGCGCAGGAACCCGCCAGCCCCGAGGACGGGTGGACAGACAGCGACGAACGCCGCATGCGCATCCTCGCCGCCGAAGACAACCGCACCAACCGGCTGGTGCTCTCGAAGATGATGGCCGGGCTCGAAGTCGATCTGAGCTTTGCCGAGGATGGCGAGCAGGCGGTCGAGGCGTTCAAGAAGCAGCGGCCCGATCTGATCCTGATGGACATCTCGATGCCGCGGATGGACGGGCGCGAGGCGACCCGCGAGATCCGCCAGTTGCCCGGCGGCGCGCAGGTGGCGATCGTCGCGCTGACCGCGCATGCGATGGAGGGTGACGCCGAGGAGATCATGGCCTCGGGCCTTGATCACTACCTGACGAAGCCGCTGCGCAAGCCGCTCCTGCTCGAGGCGATCGCGCGCTACCAGCCCGAGGATACCCGCCCGCCGATCCCGGGCGCGTTGGCCGCCGAATAGTCGACGCGGTCAGAAACCCAACGCCTTGCGCAGCATGTTCGCCGCCATCAGCATGATGAAGACGGCGAAGACGCGTTTGAGCGGCTTGGGATCCATGGCATGCGCGAGCCGGACGCCCCAGGGCGTGGTCACGAAGGTCGTTGCCACGATCACGGCGAAGGCCGGCAGGTTGACCGCGCCGACGGTCCAGGGCGGCGCGTCGACGGTGCTCAAAAGCAGGAAGCCCGCGACCGAGGGCAGCGCGATGACCAGCCCGAAGCCCGAGGCGGTGGCCACCGCGCGGTGAATGGCAACGCCGTAAAGCGACATCAGCGGAACACCGAAGGAGCCGCCGCCGATCCCCATGAGCACCGAGAGAAACCCCAGCACCGGTCCCGTGACCGCGCGTCTGATCCCCTTCGGCATCGCTTCGCCCAGCCGCCAGTGCGGCCGGCCGAAGGCGAGGTAGAGCCCGACCGCGATCCCGAGAATGCCGAAGATGGCCTGCAGAACGACCGAGCGCAGCCCGGCAGCCATCAGCATCCCGAGGACGGCGCCGAGCGCGATCCCCGGTGCCCAGCCGCGAAGGATCTCCCAGTCCACCGCACCGCGGGCATGGTGCGCGCGCACCGAGCGGATCGAGGTGACGATAATCGTCGCCAGCGAGGTGGCGAGGCAGATCTGCATCAGCTGCGGGCCGGCATAGCCGAGCGCGGTGAAGGCGTAGAAGAAGGCCGGCACCAGCACGATCCCACCGCCGACACCCAGAAGTCCCGCGATCACGCCGGCGAAGGCGCCGATGACCAGCAGGAGGCCCAGCATCTGGGCCAGCAATGTCGCGTCAGGCATGCGCGCGGTCAAGATACGCCTGCGCCTCGGTGCGCAGCCGCGCGACCATCGCCCGGACCCCGTTCGAACGCTGCGACGAGAGATGCTCGTCGAGCCCGAGCCGGGCCAGTTCGCCCACGGCATCGACCTTCGGCACCTCGGAGACCGGCCGGCCGGCGTAGAGGCAGTGCAGCACCGCTATCAGCCCGCGCACGATCATCGCGTCAGAATCGCCGAGGAAATCGAACCGGGCGCCGGCGCCCTCGCCCTCGATCCGGGGGAAGACCCAGACCTGGCTGGCGCAGCCCTCGACCTTGTTCGCCGGCACCTTGAGCGCCGCGTCCATCGGCTCCAGCGCCCGGCCCATCTCGATGACATGCCGGTAGCGGTCCTCCCAGTCCTCGAGGAAGTCGAAGGTTTCGGCAAGTTCGTCGAAGTCGGGCTGGGCCATCCGTTCCCCCTGCGCTGGTCGTGCGCGGCTGGGTCAGAGGTAAGGCGCGGGGGGTCAAAGGTCCAGCCCTGTCGGTGGCCCGGCGCGTTGCCCGTCTTTTCAAGGCCCGCGCGATGGGGTAGGCAGGTCGGGCGCGACCGGGCAGGCGTAAGCCCGGCCGAAAGAGGGACCGAGGATGACCAGACCGCTCATCGCCGCGCTTGCGCTGACCATGCTCCTGTCGGCCTGTGGCACGATCCGCGAGTCGCGCTTCAACCCGCTCAACTGGTTCGGCGGATCGCGCAGCGAACCGGCGACGCTTGGGCCGACCACCGCCGTCGTCGACAACCGAGCGCTGGTCGCCCAGGTCACCGCGTTGGCGATCGAGCGCACCAGCACCGGCGCCATCGTCCGCGCCGAGGGGCTGACGCCGACCCAGGGCTGGTGGGATGCCGAACTCGTGCCGCAGACCAGCCTGCGCCCGATCGACGGCGTCGTGGTCTACGAGTTCCGCATCGCCTCGCCGGGCCGGGCGACGCGCGTCTCGACGCCGCAGTCGCGCTCGGTGACGGTGGCGACGACGCTCAACCAGGCGCAACTCGACGAGATCCGCGAGGTCGTCGTCGTCGGGGCCGAGAACCAGCGCCGCGTCCGCCGCTGACGCGCGGCGGCGGCGGTCATCGCGCGAGTTCGATAGTGCGCACCTGCGCGCCCTTCGCCGTCAGCGCCAGCTCGCCGCGGCAGAGCCGGAGCGCATCCGTGCCGAAAAGTTCGGCCCGCCAACCGCGCAGGGTGGCCAGGTCGCGCTGACCTGCAGCAATGGCGTCGAGATCGGCGGAACTGGCGATCAGCTTCTGCGCCACGCCCGATTCCTCGGCCCGCGCCTTGAGCAGCACGCGCAGAAGGTCGGCGAGCGCCGGATTGACCTGCATATGCCCGTTGTTGCCATTTGCAGGCTCGGGCCATTCCTCGGGCGGCAGCGCCTGCGCGCGACGGATCGCGGCGAGGATCCCCTCGGCAATCTCGCCCCGCCGCGCTTCGCGCAGGAGAAGCCGCGACCGGCCCAACGCCTCGTGGCTGTCGGGGCGGGTCGAGGCGAGTTCGAGCAGCGCGTCGTCCTTGAAGACGCGCGCGCGCGGGATGTTGCGGCTCTGCGCCAGTTCCTCGCGAAAACGGGCGAGCTCCTTCACCAGGGCCATGAACCGCCCCGATTGTCCACGCGTCTTGATCCGCTGCCAGGCATCCTCGGGGCGGGTGGTGTAGGTCTCGGGCGAGGTCAGGACCTCCATTTCCTCGGCCAGCCAGTGAGCGCGACCGTTCTTCTCGAGTTCGGCGGCGAGGTATTCATAGATCACCCGCAGATGCGTGACGTCGGCGAGCGCGTAGCGCATCTGCGCCTCGGTCAGCGGCCGCTGCGACCAGTCGGTGAAGCGCGAGGTCTTGTCGAGCTGCGCCCGCGCGATCCTGCGCACCAGCGTCTCGTAGCCGGCCTGTTCGCCGAAGCCGCAGACCATCGAGGCGATCTGCGTGTCGAAAAGCGGCTGCGGGATCAACCCGCCATCGATCCAGAAGATCTCCAGATCCTGACGCGCGGCATGGAAGACCTTGACCACCGAGGGGTTGCGCATCAGCTCGAAGAGCGGCGCGAGCTCGATCCCCTCGGCGAGCGGATCGACCAACACCGCACGCTCGTTGTCCCGGCCGGGCAGCGCCAGCTGCACGAGGCACAGCTTCGAGTAATAGCTCCGCTCGCGCAGGAACTCGGTATCGACGGTGACATAGGGCTCGCCCGTCGCCTCGGCGCAGAAGGCGGCCAGCGCGTCGGTCGTGGTAATGGTCTGCATCTGCCTCGCCTTGCGGACGTTTCGCCGCATTGACCCTTCATATGGCCCCGCCCGGCGAAAGAAAAGCCCGGCCGGCCGCGCGCGGGTTGAACAGGGCGCATCCGGACCGCTATGCTCGGCCCGCCGATCCCGGTCCGGAGCGCCCCGATGTCCGACAGTGCCGATCCACTGCGCCGCCTGGCGGCCGTGACGCTGGGGCTGGGCCTGGCGCTGATGATCTTCTGGCTCCTGTCGATCGGTCGCGGCATCCTGATGCCGATCGTGATCGCGGTTCTGGCGGTCTACATCATCATCTCGGCCTCGGCGGCAATGGGTCGGATCCGCCTGACGGCCTGGATGCCCTCGGTCCTGCGCAAGCTCCTGCTGCTTCTGGCCTTCGTGCTGATCCTGGCCGGGTTCAACGGCGTCGTCATCGTCACCGTCCGCGACCTCATGGCGCAAGCACCCGAATACCAGGCCAACCTCGAGCAGATGATCTCCCGCGGAATGGCGCTCCTGGGGATCGAGGGCAACCCTGACTGGCAGACGATCCAGGAACTGACCATTGGCCGGATCGACATGCAGCGGCTCATCGGCGGGCTTGCCGGCGGCGTCGGGGCGCTGGCCGGTATCCTGGTGCTGATCGTGGTCTATGCCGTCTTCCTCTTTGCCGAGGCGTCGGGCTTTTCGCGCAAGATCTCGGTCGCGCTGCCGGACAAGATGCAGGCCGAGCGCACGATGGCGGTGATCCGTTCGATCAACGCGCGGATCGGCGAATACCTTGCCGTGAAAACGCTGATCAACGTCATCATAGGCGCGGTCTCCTATGCGATCCTGTGGGCCTTCGGGGTCGATCACGCGCTCTTTTGGGCGCTGCTGATCGGGGTCCTCAACTACATCCCCTATTTCGGCTCGCTCATCGCGGTGATGTTTCCGGTGCTGATGGCGATCGTGCAGTTCAGTTCGATCCCGATGGTTCTGGCGCTGCTGGTGCTGTTGACGGCGGCGCAGATGTTTGTCGGCAACTACCTCGAGCCGCGAATGATCGGGCGCAAGGTCAACATGTCGCCCTTCGTCGTGGTGGTGGCGCTGTCCTTCTGGACCACCTTCTGGGGGGTGCCGGGGGCGATCCTGGCCGTGCCGCTGACCTCGATGCTGGCGATCATCCTCGCCGCCTTCGACGCGACCCGGCCCTTCGCGGTGCTTCTGGCGCAGGACGTGAGCGAATTCGAACGCGCCGACCGCATTCCGCTCGAACCGCCACCCGAGCGCGCCGCCTCTTGACCCGAATCAAGGCGCCGGCGTCCCGGACGCGGATAGTCTGAAGAGAACCTGCGGAACCGAGAAATGGACAAGCAGCAACAGTATCACATCTGGTATTTCGTCGCCGCCTTCCTGGCGCTGCTCCTGTTCCACAGCTGGCTCTCGACGGCAGCGGTGACCGAGCGTATCCCCTACTCCACCTTCCTAGATCATCTCGAGGCCGACCGCATCGCCGAACTCACGGTACGCGCCGAGCAGATCGAGGGGCGCTATCGAGACCCGATCGACGGCAACACGCATTTCGTCACCAACATCGTGCCCGAGGACCTGACCGCGCGGCTCGAGCGATCCACCGCCGAGTTCGATGGCACGGTGCAGAACACGTTCCTGGTGATGGTGCTCTCGTGGGTCATCCCGATCGGGCTGATCCTGCTCGTCTGGCTCTACATCTTCCGCCGCTTCGCCGAACGGCAGGGGATGGGCGGGATGATGAATGTCGGCAAGTCCAAGGCCAAGGTCTATGTCGAGCGCGACACCGGCGTCACCTTCGACGATGTCGCCGGGGTCGACGAGGCGAAGGCGGAACTGAAGGAGATCGTCGACTTCCTCAAGGAGCCCGAGAAGTTCGGCCGGCTCGGCGCGCGCATCCCCAAGGGGATCCTGCTCACCGGCCCGCCGGGGACCGGCAAGACCCTCTTCGCGCGCGCCATCGCCGGCGAGGCGGGCGTGCCCTTCTTCTCCATCTCGGGCTCGGAATTCGTCGAGATGTTCGTTGGCGTCGGCGCGGCACGGGTGCGCGACCTCTTCGAGCAGGCGCGCAAGGCGGCGCCCTGCATCATCTTCATCGACGAGCTCGACGCGCTGGGCAAGAAGCGCGGGGTGGGCAATTTCGGCGGCGGCCACGACGAGAAGGAGCAGACGCTCAACCAGCTCCTCGCCGAGCTCGACGGGTTCGACCCGCGCGAGGGGATCGTGCTTCTGGCCGCGACCAACCGGCCCGAGATCCTCGACCCGGCGCTGATGCGCGCCGGCCGCTTCGACCGGCAGGTGGTGGTCGACCGGCCCGACAAGTCCGGGCGCGCGGCGATCCTGCGCGTGCATCTGCGCAAGGTGCAGGTCGATCCCAAGCTCGATGTCGAGGCGATCGCCGGGCTGACGCCGGGCTTCACCGGGGCGGAACTGGCGAACCTGGTGAACGAGGCCGCGATCCAGGCGACGCGGCGCGGCGGTGAGAGGGTGACGATGACCGATGTCACCCGCGCCATCGAGCGCATCGTCGCCGGGATGGAGCGCAAGGGACGGCTGCTCAACGACCGCGAGCGCGAGACGGTGGCCTGGCACGAGATGGGCCACGCGCTGGCCGCGGCCACGCTGCCCGGCGCCGACCCGGTGCACAAGGTCTCGATCATTCCGCGCACGATCGGCGCGCTCGGCTACACGATGACCCGGCCGACCGAGGACCGGTTCCTGATCACGCGGTCCGAACTGGAGAACCGCATGGTCATGCTGCTCGCCGGCCGTGCGGCCGAGGAGATCCGCTTCAACGAGGTCTCGACCGGGGCGGCCGACGATCTGGTGCGCGCGACCGACATCGCCCGGCAGATCGTCACCCGCTTCGGCATGCACGCCAAGCTGGGTCAGGTGGTGCTGGAACCCGAACGCGGCGGTTTCCTTGGCGAGGACCGCTTCGGCTTCTCGCCGCGCGATCATTCCGAGGCGACCGCGCGCGAAGTCGATCTGGCGGTGCGCGAACAGCTCGCCACCGCCTACGACCGGGCGCTCGCCCTTCTGCGCAAGCGCGAGGGCGACCTGAAGGCGGGGGCGGCGCTCCTGCTCGAACGCGAGACGATCACGCCCGAGGATTTCCCGCCGCTGCGCCCGGCAAAGGCCGAAGCGGCCGAGTGAGGCACCAATGACGAAAACACGCCCGCCCAGTCGCCGCAGGAAGCGCCCCGCCGCGCCCAAATGCAAGGACATCGCGCCGGCGCCGCCTACCGTACCGCCGGCGCCGAAGCGCCGGACCGCGCCGCGCGAACACGCCTACCAGGCGCTCGACCGCGGCGCGATGGCGACGCTGGCACCCTTCACCGCCGGGCTCTCGCCGCATGCGATGATCGATGCCTGGGCCGACTGGGCGATGCATCTCGCCCGCGCGCCGGGCCGGCAGCTGGAACTGATCGAGCGGGCGCAGACGAACGCGCTGAAGCTTGCCCGCTACGGCGCCGAGACGATGCTCGGCCGCGATGTCGAAAAACCCTTCACGGAGAAACCTTGGGACTCGCGCTGGCGCCACGAGGGATGGGAGAAACTGCCCTTCGGGCTCTGGCAGCAGGGATTCTTGGCCGTGCACGACTGGTGGGACGCGGCCACCGCCGATCTGCGCGGCCTGCGCCGGCAGAACGCCGAACGCACGGGCTTCATGGCGCGCCAGTTTCTCGACACGGTCTCGCCGGCGAACTTTCCACTGGCCAATCCCGAGATCCTGGAAGCGACTGCGCGCTGCGGCGGTCGCAACTGGATCGAGGGCGCGGCGCATTTTGCCGAGGACGCGATGCGCACGATTACCCAGGAACGCAAGCCGATCCCGCCCGAGTTCGAACTGGGCAAGCGTCTCGCCTGCACGCCCGGCCGGGTCGTCTGGCGCAACGACATCATGGAGCTGATCCAGTACGCGCCGCAGACCGAAACGGTGCAGGCCGAGCCGGTGCTGATCGTGCCGGCCTGGATCATGAAATACTACGTCCTCGACCTCAGCCCGCACAACTCGCTGATCAACTGGCTGGTCGGGCAGGGCTACACCGTCTTCTGCATCTCCTGGTGCAACCCGACCGCGGCGCAGGCCGACCTCGCGCTCGAGGACTACCGCCGGCGCGGGATCATGGCGGCGCTAGAGGCGGTCAACGCCATCGTGCCGGGGGCGAAGGTGCATGTGAACGGCTATTGCCTGGGCGGCACGCTTCTCGCCATCGCCGTGGCGAAAATGGCGCGCGACCGTGACGAAAGGCTCGCCTCGGTCACGCTGATGGCGGCGCAGGTCGATTTTGTCGAGGCGGGAGAGCTTCTGCTGTTCCTCGACGAGAGCCAGGTCGCCTTCCTCGAGGACCTGATGTGGTCGCGCGGCTATCTCGACCGGCCGCAGATGGCCGGTGCCTTTGCCGCGATCCGCTCCGAGGATCTCATCTGGTCGCGCGCCGTAGACCGCTATTTCCTGGGCAAGGCCGACCTGCCCTCGGATCTGGGCGTCTGGAACGGCGACACGACACGGATGCCCGCACGGATGCATTCGGAATACCTGCGCGGCATCTTCCTCGAGAACCGCATCACCGCCGGGCGTTTCGCGGTCGAGGGGCGGGTGATCGCGCTCAAGGACATCGAGGCGCCGATGTTCGTTATCGGCACCGAGACCGACCACATCGCGCCCTGGCGGTCGGTCTACAAGACCGCGCTCTTCACCGATTGCGACCTGCATTTCTTGCTCACCAAGGGCGGCCACAACGGTGGAATCCTCAGCGAGCCCGGCCACAAGGGCCGCCACTACCGTATCGGACACCGCCCGGCCGGCGAAAATTACCGTGGCCCCGATAGCTGGCTGGCGATGCACCCGCCGAAGCCGGGCTCGTGGTGGCCGGAATGGGGCAGGTGGCTCTTGTCGCACAGCTCCGACGCGGTCGCCCCGCCCGCGATGGGCGCGCCCGAGGCCGGCTACCCACCCCTCGAGCTCGCACCCGGCAGCTACATCCACCAGCCCTGAGCCGGCGGATCACGCCCGGGGGCACTTGCTCCGACCATCGCCCTCTCCAGGCGCGAGGCGAGCCTTGCAACCGCCGATGGGTCGGGACGAACCGGACATCCCTGCCAGCCGCGGTGGCGATGTGACCGAGGTTGACGCTGCGCGCACGGACCATGCCGCACCGATCATGCCACGACACGCATGCACAGCGTCTCCAGGTGTGTCTTGCCGAGACCGACATGGCCTCGCGGCATCCGGGCGCGGGCGGGAATGGCTTGGTGTGACATGGGACGATCCTTGCAAGGGAGGCGTCCGGCGGATCGATCCAGCCGCCCGCAACCAGGCCCGTGTCGTGCAGCATCGCGCAGGCCAAGCATCGGCCAGGCGCAGAACCGGCGCAGGACAGTTTGCGGGCGTTTCACCCGGCCGGGGCCATTCGGGTGGTTGCCGCCCGCGCCGGACCGGTTCCGGAAAACCGGGACGCCGTCGCGTCGGGTGAAGCGCGCCAGTGTCAGACGAGGAAGATGACGGCCAGCCCCAGCGGCAGGGCCGGCAGGCGGAAGAGTTCGCGGAGTGCCGTTTTCTGTGCGCCGATGACGGCGTAGCTGATCAGCCACAGGCCGGCGGCGATCTTCACCATCGCGGCGAGCGCCTCGAGCGGGGTGGCGGCAAGCTCCAGGAGCGCGGGATTGGCGATGAAGCCCAGCGGCACGATGAACAGCCCGACGCCGAGCCGCATCGCATTGCCCGCGACCGGCAGCCAGGGCGTCTGGGCGATGCCGGCGGCGATGAAGACATTGCCGCAGACCGGCGGGGTGATCGTGCACAGGAGCGCGTACCAGAAGACGAAGAGATGCGCGTAGAGCTCGGGCACACCCATGCCGACGAGCGCAGGCGCGGCGACGGCTGCGCAGATGACGTAGGCGGCGGTGGTCGGCAGTTCCATCCCCAGCACCAGCCCGGCGAGCGCGGTCAGCAGCAGCGCGATCCACAGCTCGTTGCCCGAGGCCGAGAGGATGATCGAGGTCAGCTTCACGCCGAGCCCGGTTATGTTGAAGACGCCGACGACGATGCCCGCGCAGATGATCACCGCGGCGATGATCGCCACCTGCTGCGCGGCTGTCACCAACGCGATCAGCGTGCGCCGCCACCAGCCGGCGAGCGAGATCCGGCCGTCGGGTTCGAAGACCAGCGTCGCCCAGGTGACGAGCGTGGCGAAGACGGCGGCATAGGCGAGCGTGTAGCTGGTGAAGACGAGCGTGCCGACGAGGATACCGAAGGGCAGCAGGAAGAAGGGCACCGATTTCGCCACCGAGGCCCAGCCGGGCAGCGCCGATCGCGGCAGCGGGGCGAGATCGTGGCGCAGCGCGTAGACATGGACGCCGAACCAGGCGGCGAGGAAGAAGAGGATCGCGGGCAGCAGCGCCGCGACCATGATCTCGGTATAGGGGACGCGGACGAGCTCGGCCATGACGAAGACGCCCGCACCCATGACCGGCGGCAGGATCTGCCCGCCGGTCGAGGCCACGGCCTCGGTCGCCGCGGCGAGTTGCGGCGGATAGCCCAGCCGCTTCATCGCCGGGATGGTGATCATCCCCGTGGTCGCCGTGTTCGCCGCGGCGACGCCCGAGATCGAGCCGTAGAAGGCCGAGGACAGGATCGCGACCTTTGCCGCCCCGGCGCGCAGCCGCCCGGCGATCTGGGTGGCGAAGGCCATGAAGCCGGTGCCCGCCTGCCCGGCCGAGATGAAGCCGCCGAGGATCACGAACATCGCGATCGTGTCGACCGAGGTGCCGGTGAGCGAGCCCCAGAGCCCGCCCTCGGTGATGACCATCGTGCCCAGCAGGTAGTCGACCGGCATCCCGGCATGGCCGAAATAGCCGGGGATACGGTCGCCGAAAAAGGCATAGGCCAGCACCAGCGCCGCCACCGCCGGCAGGACGATGCGGATCGCCCGGCGCGCCATCTCGAGCACGACGAGGATCAGCACGAGGGCGATGGCGATCTGTTCCCAGCCCTCGAGCGCGCCGTACTGGAAGACCAGCGCCCGGCGGTTGAGCATGATGTAGCCGCAGGCGACGACGCCGGCCGCGGCGAAGGCCCAGCCCGACCAGCGGGTGAGCGCCGAGGCATCGGGGCGCAGGCCGAAGATGAAGATCCAGGGCAGCGCCAGTGCCAGATGAGCGGGCCGGGTGATCAGGTTGGGGATGAGCCCGGCGAAGGCGTTCCACAGGTGGAAGCCGACGAGGACGACCGCCGCCGCGATCGCCACCGCCCCGAAGCGGACGCCGTCAACATCGGCCGATAGCCAGCCGCCGCGTTCTGGAGCCATCCCGGTCCCACCCGTCCAGATCCTGCGCGCGCGCGGCG
>SLPP01000004.1 GCA_007131945.1 Paracoccaceae bacterium
AGAGCGCCATCTGCTCGACCTCCTGGAAGCCGCCCTGGCCGATCGTCCTGTTTGCCGCCTGCGGGGTCACCAGCAGAAGCGGCGTGTGGTTCCAGTAGGCGGTCTTCACCGCGGTGACGAAATTGGTTATGCCGGGGCCGTTCTGCGCGATCATCATGCTCATCCGCCCCGAGGCGCGCGTGAAGCCGTCCGCCATCATCCCCCCCGCGCCCTCGTGCGCGCAGTCCCAGAAGGTGATCCCGGCGCGCGGAAACAGGTCCGAGATCGGCATGAAGGCCGAACCGATGATGCCGAAGGCATGCTCGATCCCGTGCCGCTGCAGAACCTTCACGAACGCTTCCTCGGTGGTCATTTTCATCGGATGGCTCCCTGGCTTGGCGGCGCGCGATGCGACGGCGAGGCATCGGCCGGCTGGCCGGCACATTCGCCAAAGGCGCGCGGAAAGTTTAGGGCCAGTAGCCGGCCAAATCTAAGACCAGATCAGCCGCGCCCCTTCCACGGCACCAGCCAGCGTTCGAGCGTGCGCATCGCCATGTCGATCGAATAGCCGATGATGCCGATCAGGATGATCCCCATGAGCACGATGTCGGTCTGCATGAAGCGCGAGGCGACCATGATAGTAAATCCCGCCCCCTTCTCGGCGGCGACGAGTTCGGCGGCCACCACCGTGCCCCAGCACACCCCCATCGCCACCCGCGCGCCGGTGAAGATGTCGGGCAGCGCGTTGGGCATGATGACATGGCGCAGAAGCTGCCATTTCGAGGCGCCGAGGCTGTAGGCCGCGTGCACCTTCGAAAGCTTCACACCCGCCACGCCCGAGCGCGCCGCGATCGCCATGATCCAGAGCGCGGCGAGGAAGAGCAGGATGATCTTCGCCTTCTCGTCGATCCCGTACCAGATGATGACCAGCGGGATCAGCGCAAGCGGCGGGACCGGGCGCATGAACTCGACGATTGGGTCGAACCAGCCGCGCAGGAAGCTGTTGAGCCCCATCGCGAAGCCCAGCGGAATGCCAATCAGCGCGCCGAAGAAGAAGCCCGCGAAGACCCGCCAGATCGAGATCGCCAGGTGCTCCCAGAGCGTGAAGTTGCGGAAACCCCGGTCGGCGATGTCGAGAAGCCGGTGCCACACCGCTTCCGGCGGCGGCAGCCAGATCGGGCGCATCTGCCAGTCCACGGGGGCATGGATCGGCGTCCAGGCCGAGCCGGTGAAGGCACCCCAGATGAGGAAGATCACCACGACCGAGGCGACCGAGGCGACGCGGCTCGACCGGATCGCGCTTTCGTCGCCGAAGGTGACCGTCTTGCGCGCGGTGAGCCCGTCGCGCCTGGCGATCTGCCGCGTCAGGAACGCGGTCAGCGCCCAGATCGCGACCAGAAGCGCGGCATAGATCAGGAAGAGCGTCACGGCGCGGCCTCGGCGCGGCCCATGATCTCTTCCTCCATTTCCCAGATCATCGACAGGATCTCCTCGCGCCGGGCGGCGAATTCGGGCAGCCGCTTGAGCGCGCGCAGGTCCTCGCCCGCGCCGCGCTCGGCGAAGGGCAGCCGGTACTCGGCATGGATGCGGCCCGGGCGCGGCGCCATGACGATCAGCCGCGCGCCCAGAAGCAGCGCCTCCTCGACCGAATGGGTGATCAGGACGATGGTCTTGCCGGTCTCCTTCCAGAGCTTCAGCACCAGCCCCTGCATCTTCTCGCGCGTCAGCGCATCGAGCGCGCCGAGGGGCTCGTCCATCAGGATCACCTCGGGGTCGTTGGCGAGGCACCGAGCGAGCGCGACGCGCTGCTGCATGCCGCCCGACAGCTCGTAGATCGCCTTGTCGCCGAAACCGCGCAGACCCACCGAGTCGAGCAGCCCCTCGACCAGCCGGTCGATCTCGGCCCGCTTGCGGCCGGCCATGCGCGGGCCGAAGCCGACATTGCGCGCCACCGACATCCATTCGAAGAGCGCGCCCTGCTGGAAGACCATGCCGCGGGCGCGATCGGGTCCGCTGACCTCGGCGTCACCCAGAATCACGCGCCCGCCGGTCGGCGCGAGGAAGCCCGCGAGGATGTTCAGAAGCGTGGTCTTGCCGCAACCCGAAGGGCCGAGAACCGAGACAAGCTCGCCCTTGCGGATGTCGAGCGAGACGTTCTTCAACGCCTCGATCCGGCTGCCGTTCGGCAGCGCGAAGGTCATCGAGACGTCGTCGACGATGAGATCGGCCATGGGTCCCGCAGGTCGGGCGCCCCCGGCGCGCGGCCGGGGGCGCGGGTCTCACATATCGGCGGCCATCTGCATGTAGGAGGCGTTGATCACGCCCTCGTAGCTGTCGAGCGCCGATTCGATCGTGCCCTGGGCGACGAAGAAGTCGGCCACGTTCTTGATGAATGCCTGCAACCCGCCGCCGAGCCATTCCTCGCCCAGCTGCTCCTCGATCAGCGGGAAGCCGAACGCGTCGATCGTGGCCACGGTCGCGTCCATGTCCATGCCGGCGGCCTGGGCGATCACCGGCAGCATCGCCTCGCGTTCGTCGGCGAAGCGGCGGTTCATGTCGTCGGTGACCCGGATGAACTGCGCGACCAGTTCCGGGTTCGCCGCGGCGAAGTTCGATTCGACCGAGATCACGTCGAAGATGCGGATGCCGAGCTCGCGTTTCTCGGTGCCGGTCAGCAGCACGTTGCCGTATTCCAGCATCCGCCGCAGCCCGCCGCCCCAGCCGCAGGCCATCGCCACGTCGCCGCGCGCGATCGCCGCCGCGCCATCGGCGGGCGAGAGATCGACCACCGACATCGTGCTCACGTCGACGCCGAAATGCTCCATCTGGCGCAGCATACCGTAATGCGCGGCGGTGCCCAGCGGCACCGCGACGCGCTTGCCTTCCAGGTCGGTCGCGTTTGCTGCGGTGATGTTCTCGGAGGCATGTACGACGCAGTTGTCGTTGTCGTCATAGGTCACCGCAACCGCGACGAGTTCGATGTCGAGTCCGGCCGACGAGGCGACGACGAAGGGCGGCACCCCCTGCGAATAGGCGAACTGCACCGCGCCGCCGGCCATCGCCGCGGACATCTGCACGCCGGTCTCGAAGGCGCGCCAGTTGACGGTCACGCCCAGAGCCTCGTCGTAGATGCCCTCTGCCTGGGCGTACTGGTTCGGCGTCGGCCATTCGAGGAAATAGGCGACCGTGATCTCGTCGACGGCGAGCGCCGCCGAGGCGGAGAGCACGAGCGCGACGGCGGACGAGGCGGTCAGTCTGCGCAATGACATGTCAGTCTCCCTGTTGATCCCGCGGCGCGGTTGATCCGCTGCGGGCGCATGCGGCGCACGCGCCGCCGACACGGCGCACGCCCCGGAACGACCGGCCCCGTCGGCATGGCCAACTGGAACTGTGCGGCGCGCCCGCGCGGGCCACATAGCGCCAGTTATCGACGAATCGTCGGTCCAGAGGTGATTTCGCCCTCCTGGCCGTCCGGCTGCCTGTTCAGCGGGCAGCGCGATGCAGCGCGGCGCCGATCCGGGCGATCCCTTCGGGAATGCGCTCGGCGGTGATCGAACTGTAGGCGATTCGGTAGAAGCCGCCCGGTGCGGCAGCGGCGCCGAAGAAGGGGCGGCCGGGTTCGATCAGCACGCTGTCGGCGCGCAGGTCGAGCGCCAGGTGCTCGGTGTCCACGGAAGCGGGTGCGCGCATCCACAGGCTCGAGCCTCCGGGGCCCGCGCCGGCGGCCGGTTCGAGACCGTGCGCGGCCAGCGCCTGCAGCATCACCTCGCGCCGCGCCCGGAAGGCGCGTGCGGTCCGCCGCAGCAGCGCGTCGTAATGGCCGAGCGACAGGAAGTAGGCCGCCGCCCGCTGCATCAGTCCTGGCGGGTGGCGCAGGATCGTCGCGCGGAGCGCGCGCGCCTCGCGGATGAAGGGGGCGGCTCCGACAAGGAAGCCCAGCCGCAGCCCCGGAAAGAGCGATTTCGAGAAGCTGCCGACATGGATCACCCGCCCCGCCGCGTCGAGCGACTTGAGCGCCGGCAGCGGCGCGCGGTCATGCGCGATCTCGAATTCGTAATCGTCCTCGACGATCAGGAAGTCCCGCGCCTCGGCCGCCGCCAGAAGCGCCCGGCGCGCCGCGAGCGGCATCGTCGCGCCGGTCGGGCAGTGGTGGCTGGGCGTGCAGAAGAGGACGTCGATCCCCTCGGGCAGCGCGTCGGGGTCCAGCCCCTCGGTCGCCACCGGTACCGGCAGCACCCGGCAGCGGGTCTGGGTCAGGATGTCGCGCAGCGGCGGATAGCCCGGCTCCTCGACCGCCGCCGC
>SLPP01000238.1 GCA_007131945.1 Paracoccaceae bacterium
CCCGATGGAGGACTGATGCCGCACGAGCCCGCGCTCGATCTGTCGCCGCCCGTCTCGGACGAGGTGCGCCGGACGACCTGCTACATGTGCGCCTGCCGCTGCGGGATCAACGTGCACCTCAAGCGCGGCGAGGTCGCCTATATCGAGGGCAATCGCGACCATCCGGTGAACCGCGGCGTGCTCTGCGCCAAGGGCTCGGCGGGCATCATGCAGCACCTCTCGCCGGCACGGCTGCGCGCGCCCCTGAAGCGGGTGGGGCCGCGCGGATCGGGCGAATTTCGGGAAATCCCGTGGGACGAGGCGCTGCAGACGGCTATCGACTGGCTGAAGCCGCTGCGCGAGACGGCGCCCGAGAAGCTTGCCTTCTTCACCGGCCGCGACCAGTCGCAGTCCTTCACCGGCTGGTGGGCGCAGGCTTTCGGCACGCCGAATTGGGCCGCGCATGGCGGCTTCTGCTCGGTCAACATGGCCGCAGCCGGGATCTACACGATGGGCGGGTCGTTCTGGGAATTCGGCCAGCCGGACTGGGAACGGACGAAGCTCCTGATGCTCTTCGGCGTGGCCGAGGACCACGACTCGAACCCGATCAAGATGGGGCTCGGGCGGCTCAAGGCCCGCGGCGCGCGGGTCATCGCGGTGAACCCGATCCGAACCGGCTACAACGCCGTCGCCGACGACTGGCTTCCGATCACGCCGGGTACCGACGGGCTCTTCATCCTCGCGCTCGTCCACGAGTTGATGCGCACGGGCAGGATCGACCTCGACTACCTTGTCCGCTACACCAACGCGCCCTTCCTGGTGAACGCCTCCCCCGGGCCCGAGAAGGGCCTTTTCCTGCGCGACGGCACCGGCACGCCACTGGTCCTCGACCGCAGCAGTGGCGCGCCGGCGCCGTGGAACGCCCCCGGCGTCCGCCCGGATCCGGGCGCCGAGTGGCAGGGCCACCAGACGGTGCTGCGCCACATGGCCGCGCGCTACCTCGCCCCCGATCACGCGCCCGAGGCCGTCGCCGAGCGCTGCGGCCTCCCCGCCGACCGCATCCGCGCCGTCGCCGCCGAGCTCGCCCGCGTGGCGTTCGAGGAGGAGATCACCCTCGACCGTCCCTGGACCGACTTCCGCGGCCAGCGCCACGCGCAGATGACCGGCCGCCCCGTCGCCTTCCACGCCATGCGCGGCATCTCGGCCCATTCCAACGGCTTCCAGACCTGCCGCGCGCTGCATCTCCTCCAGATCCTCCTTGGAAGCGTCGAAACCCCCGGCGGCTTCCGCTTCAAGCCGCCCTATCCGAAACCGCCCGAAGCCCACCCCCGCCCGCATGGCCGCACCCAGCCGGGCCAACCCCTCGACGGCCCGCATCTGGGCTACCCGCTCGGCCCCGACGACCTGCTGCTGACCGAGGCAGGCGATCCGCTCCGCATCGACAAGGCCTTCACCTGGGAAAACCCGCTCTCGGCGCACGGGATGATGCACATGGTCATCTCGAACGCGCATGCCGGCGACCCGTACCCCATCGACACGCTGTTTCTCTACATGGCCAACATGGCCTGGAACTCGTCGATGAACACGACCCAGGTCATGCGGATGCTCACCGACCGGAAAGAGGCCGGCGACTACGTCATCCCGCGCCTGATCGTTTCCGACGCCTATTCGTCGGAAATGGTCGCCTTCGCCGATCTCGTCCTGCCCGACACCACCTATCTGGAGCGCCACGACTGCATCTCCCTCCTCGACCGCCCGATCTGCGAGGCCGACGCGCTTGCCGACGCCATCCGCTGGCCGGTGGTCGAGCCCGGCCGGCCTGGACATGAAGGCGTCCGCCCCTTCCAGTCGGTGCTCCTCGACCTCGGCGCGAGGCTCGGCCTGCCCGGCATGATAGATGACGCTGGTCGGCCGAAGTTCCGCGACTATGCCGACTACATCGTCAACCACGAACGCCGCCCCGGCATCGGCCCGCTCGCCGGCTGGCGTGGCGACGGCACGGCCACGGGTCGCGGTGCCCCCAACCCCACGCAACTCGACCGCTATATCGAAGCGGGCGGCTTCTTCCTCGACCACATCCCCGAAGACGCGCAGTTCTTCAAGCCCTGGAATGCCGCCTGGCAAGACTGGGCCGTGGAACGCGGCCTGATGGAGAAGCCCGCGCCCTACCTTTTCAACCTCTATCTCGAACCGCTACGCCGCTTCCAGCTCGCCGCCGAAGGCCACGGCACCCGCCAGCCGCCCGACCACCTCCGCGCCCGCATTCGCGAGACGATCGATCCCCTGCCGCTCTGGTATCCAGCATTCGAGGAAGCGGCGACCGACCCGGTCGAATACCCCCTCCACGCGCTCACCCAGCGGCCGGCGGCGATGTATCATTCCTGGGGCTCGCAGAACGCCTGGCTGCGGCAGATCCACGGGATGAACCCGCTCTACGTGCCCAGATCCGTCTGGCTCGACCACGGCTTCCAGGACGGCGACTGGGCCTGGCTCACCTCGCCCCACGGCCGGATCAAGGTGCCCGTCGCCCGCATGGATGCATTGAACGACCACACCGTCTGGACCTGGAACGCCATCGGCAAGCGCCCCGGTGCCTGGGCCCTCGATCCCGGCGCACCCGAGGCCGAAAAAGGTTTCCTTCTCAATCACCTGATCCACGAACTTCTGCCGCCCAGGGGCGACGGGCTTCGCTGGGCCAATTCCGACCCGGTCACCGGCCAAGCCGCCTGGTACGACCTGCGCGTGCGGATCGAGCGCGCGCCCGAGGGCGGCCCGGTCGCCCCGCGCCCCGCCTCTCAGGGCTCGCCCGTCGGCCGCGGCCCGGCGGCGGTCGCCCGCAAGACCGGGGAGGCGTCGTGACCGGACTTCCCGCGACGACCGAGAAGAAGCTCGGCCTGGTGATCGACCTCGACACCTGCGTCGGCTGCCATGCCTGCGTCGTCGCCTGCAAGGGCTGGAACACAGAGAACTACGGCGCGCCCCTTTTCGACACCGACCCCTACGGCGCTGCGCCCGAGGGCAGTTTCCTCAACCGCGTCCATACCTACGAAGTGACGCCGAAAGAAGGCGCCCCGGTCGTCGTTCACTTCCCCAAGTCCTGCCTGCATTGCGAGAACGCGCCGTGCGTCACCGTCTGCCCCACCGGGGCGAGCTACAAGAGGGCCGAGGACGGGATCGTGCTGGTGAATGAGTCCGACTGCATCGGCTGCGGCCTCTGCGCCTGGGCCTGCCCCTATGGCGCGCGCGAGATGGACGCGGTTGCGGGTGTGATGAAGAAATGCACGCTCTGCGTCGACCGCATCTACAACGCAAACCTGCCCGAGCAAGACCGCGAACCCGCCTGCGTCCGCACCTGCCCGGCCGGCGCGCGCCATTTCGGCGACCTCGCAGATCCCGACAGCGCCGTCAGCCGGCTGGTGGACGAGCGCGGCGGCATTGATCTCATGCCCGAACAGGGCACGAAGCCCGTGAACAAGTACCTTCCCCCCCGTCGTCGCGACCACCTCGCCTCGCCGCCGGAAAACCTCGCCGCCCTCTGCGACCCCTCGACCGAGGGGCTGACGGGGTTCCTCGGCTGGCTCGACCGCGCGCTGGAGCGGCTCTGATGCATCCCGCTCCCTCGCTCGTCGCCTTCACGGTGCTCTCCGGCCTCGGCTTCGGCCTCCTGGCGATGCTCGGTCTCGGGCTGCGCGCTCCGACCGGCTGGGCGGCGTTTCTCTGGTACGGGCTCGGCTACGGGCTGGCGATTGCCGGCCTCGCCGCCTCCAGCCTCCACCTCGGCCACCCCGAACGCGCGCTGAAAGCTTTCAGCCAGTGGCGCACGAGTTGGCTCTCGCGCGAGGCGGTGCTGGCCGTGGCCGCTCTCCTCGTCATGGCGCCGCATGCCGTGGGCGCGGTCTTCTGGGGCGCGCCGCTGCCGGGTTTCGGGCTCGTGGGTGCAGCGCTCGCGCTGCTCACCGTGCTGGCCACCTCGATGATCTACGCGCAGCTGCGCACCGTCCCGCGCTGGCATCACTGGAGCGTGCCGGCCCTCTTTCTGCTCGCGTCGCTTGCCGGAGGCCTCCTGCTCATCGGCGATGCGACGCTGGCGCCGCTCGCGCTGGCGCTGCTCGCGGTGGCGCTGCTCACGCACTGGACGATCGGCGATCAGCGGTTCCGCGCCGCCGGACACACGATCGAGACGGCAACCGGCCTCGGCACGCTCGGCCAGGTTCGCCAGCTCGAACCCCCGCATACCGGTGCCAATTACCTGCTGCGCGAGATGGTGCATGTCGTCGGCCGCAAGCACGCGGTCAAGCTGCGCGCGCTCGCGCTCGCCGGCGCCGCCATCCTGCCGATGCTCTCGATGATCCTCGCTTCCGGGGCGGCCCCGGCCTGGATCCTCGCCGTCGCGCTGCACCTTGCTGGGATGCTCGCCGCGCGCTGGCTCTTCTTCGCCGAGGCCGAGCACGTGGTCGGACTCTACTACGACCGCCGCTGATCCGCGCCTCGTCACCCGAGAGACCACGGACTCCACGTGGCTCCCGCACCTCGTCCAGTTGTGCGCGTTCCGCGCACAACTCTCCTCGCGTTGGGCCGGGCGCCGCGCGCGTTGCGCGCGGCGAGGGGGGACGTGGCGCGGGTGGCGGGCGCAAGTCGTGGCGCCGGGTGTTGCGGAATGGGGCCGGGCAGCGCGCGCATCTGCCATACGCTTGCCATACGTCTGCCATACGCTTGCCAGCACCCCGATGGCAGCCGTTTCAGCCCCCCCGGCGCACCATCTCCCAGGCGATCTCGGCCAGTGGTCCGGCGGTGCGCCCCATCTCGGCCGCGCGCGGGTCGGCGGCCGTGCCGTCCTCCGCCCGCTTGGCGATCCCCTGCAGGATCGCGGCGATCCGGAAAAGGGCGAGAATGACGTAAAAGTCGAAGTTCTCGGGCCTTTCCCGGCCAGTCCGAGCGCACCATCGGTCGATATAGTCGTCTTCCGAGGGGATGCCAGTCCCCGTCAGATCAACCCCGCCCAGACCCCGGAAAACCCCCGGAGCGATGCGCCAGACCATGACGTTGTAGGCGAAATCGGCATAGGGGCAGCCCAGCGTCGACAGCTCCCAATCGACTACAGCCAGCACCTTGGCCTCACTCGGATGCAAGATGAGGTTATCAAGCCGGAAATCCCCATGCACCAGCCGCACCTCCTCCTCGCCCTCGGGCAGGTTCGCCGGCAGCCAGCCGATCAGCGCCTCCATCGCCGCGATCCTCCGCGTTTCGCTCGCCCGGTACTGCTTCGTCCAGCGGCTGACTTGGCGGACGACATAGCCGCCATGCCGGCCATGATCGCCCAGCCCCACCGCCACCGGATCGATCAGGCTGATCGCGGCGATCGCGCCGTTCATCGCATCGAAGACCGCCGCGCGAGCGGCGGGATCCATCCCCGGCAGTCGCGGATCGAAAAGCACCCGCCCGGGCAGGAAATCCATGACGAAGAACATCGATCCCATCACCGCGGGATCGGTGCACAGCGCATGCACCTTCGGCACCGGCACGTCGCTGCCGGCCAGTGCCTGCATTACCCGGAACTCGCGATCGACTTGATGCGCTGAGGGAAGAATGTCCCCTACCGGCTTTTGCCGCAATACATATTCACCGCTTCTGGCGCTGACCTTCCAGGTCGGATTCGACTGCCCGCCCGAGAGCCGCTCCAGCCTGAGTGGCCCCTCGAATCCGGGCACCTGCGCCGCCATCCACCGTTCGAGTTCCGCCTCGGCCATCGTGCCCTCCCTGACCCGCGCCGACCGTCCCGCCAGACGGGACCCGTGTCAAGCGGGCGCGCTTGCCAGCCCCCCGGCGCCCGGCTACCTTGCCGCCAACCGCAGGAGGCCCGCATGATCCCCGAGAAATCGCCCCGTGTCGCCGATCTCGAAGCCCGGCTGACCGACTTCATGGAGGCCCATGTCTACCCCAACGAGGCGCGCTATTTTCGCGAGGCCGAGGAACTGGGCCCCTTCAAGGTCTACCCGGTGATCGAGGAGCTGAAGCCGAAGGCGCGCGCGGCCGGGCTCTGGAACCTCTTCCTGCCCGAATCCGATCGTGGCGCGGGGCTGAGCAATGTCGAATACGGCCATCTGTGCGAGATCATGGGCCGTTCGCTGCTGGCGCCCGAGGTGTTCAACTGCAATGCCCCCGATACCGGCAACATGGAGGTGCTGGAGCGCTACGGCACCGAGGCGCACAAGAAGAAGTGGCTCGAACCTCTGCTCGCGGGCGAGATCCGTTCCTGCTTTGCCATGACCGAGCCCGCCGTCGCCTCCTCCGACGCCACCAATATCGAGGCCGAGATCCGGCGCGAGGGCGACGAGTACGTGATCAACGCCCACAAGTGGTACACGACCGGTGCCTCGAACCCCGCCTGCAGGATCTGCATCTTCATGGGCAAGACCGACCCGGCGAACCCGGATCGGCACAAGCAGCAGTCGATGATCCTCGTGCCGATGGACACGCCCGGCGTGACCGTCACCCGCTCGCTGCCGGTCTTCGGTTATTACGGCGTGCCCGACCGCGCCTCCGAGGTGCTGTTCGAGAACGTCCGCGTGCCGGCCTCCAACATGCTTCTGGGCGAGGGACGAGGTTTCGAGATCGCGCAGGGTCGCCTCGGGCCGGGGCGGATCCATCACTGCATGCGCTCGATCGGCATGGCCGAGCGGATGCTCGACGCGATGATCGACCGCGCGCTGCAGCGGGTCGCCTTCGGCAAGCCGGTCGCCGACCAGGGCGTCACCCGCGAGCGTATCGCCGAGGCGCGGATCATGATCGACCAGTGCCGGCTGCTCACGCTGCACGCCGCGCACAAGATGGACACGGTCGGCAACAAGGAGGCCCGCGCCGAGATCGCGATGATCAAGGTCGCGGTGCCGAACATGCTCTGCCAGGTCTCCGACTGGGCGATCCAGGTATTCGGCGGCGGGGGGACGGGGAACGATTTCGGCACTGCCATCGCCTATGCCATCGCCCGCGTCCTGCGGCTCGCCGACGGGCCGGACGAGGTGCATCGCGACCAGCTTGCACGGATGGAGATCAGGAAGCGCAAGGGACGGAACCACCCCGGCTGGGCGCCGATGGTCACCGCGCGCGGCCTGCCCGGATGAGCCTTGCGGGCCGCGTCGCGCTCGTCACCGGCGCGGCGGGCGGGATCGGCCGCGCTTCGGCCCGGGCGCTGGCGGCGCGCGGGGCGGCGGTGCTGGCGGTCGATCTGCGCGACCCCACCGCGACGGCCGATCTGATCCATGCGGATGGCGGCCGGGCCGAGGCGCTCGCCCTCGATTGCGCCACCGAGGCGGGGACCGGGGCGATGGTCGCGCGCGCGCTCGACATCTTCGGGCGGCTCGATGTCCTGCACGCCAATGCCGGCATCTCGGGCCCGCTCAATCCCGACCTGACGGTCAGCGCGGCGGATTTCGCCGAGATCCTGCGCGTCAACCTGATCGGTCCCTGGCTCGCCATCCGCGCCGCGCTGCCGCAGCTGAAACCGGGCGCCGCCATCGTCTGCACGGCTTCGGTCGCGGGGCTCAGGGCCGGGGCAGGGGGCATTCCCTATTCGGCTTCGAAGGCGGGGGTCATCAACCTCGTGCAGAGCACCGCCGCGGCGCTCGCCGGCACCGGCATCCGGGTCAACGCCGTCGCCCCCGGCCTGATCGAGACGCCGATGACCGCGCCGCTCTACGCCGATGCCCGCGCCCGCGGGCGCGAGGGGCGGATCGGCCAGCTCAACCCCCTGCGCCGCGGCGGCGAGGCCGGGGAGGTGGCCGAGGTCGTCGCCTTCCTGGCCTCGGACGCCGCGAGCTACATCAACGGCCAGGTGGTCGTCGTCGATGGCGGGCTCTCCGCCAGCCTGCCCTTCGCCCCACGCCCGGCGGGCGGGTCCTGACCGACCGGGACCGGCGAGGCTGTCCGGGCGGAGCGGGGCGGTCGCCCGGGGGTCATTCAGCACGAAAGCGTCCGCGGTTGGACACTCTCGCCCTCGGCGCCAGAAACTGTCGCAGGTTTGCAGGCTGTTGGATCGAAGTGAAAAATTTCGACACCAAAACCTCGAAACATGAAAAAAATCGACGAATTCGAGGGTCGGGACTTTTCGACATGCCTTGTGGTATAAACCGCTCGCCGCCTACAACATCTTGTGGTTTTTCCGGTGAAGGCCTGGAACCGCCCCGCTGAGTGCCGCCGACCGGACGGTGCCCGTGCTGATCAACAGACTCGGAAAGGCATGACGTTTTCCTTCGCATTCGGGCCGATGCGCGTCGTGGTTCTTCGCGCGCGTCCTTCGGCTGCGCAACGGACGCCGGGGGGCCGGCGCAACGCGGTCAAGCGGGTTTCAGAACCAGCCGTCGCGGCGCTTCGAGCGCAGCCAGCGCCGCAGCAGGATCATCCAGGCCGAGACGCGCGGGCGCAGGGCCGGCAGGTCGACCGCCAGAAGCAACAGTCCGATCGGCAGCATCCACAGCCCGACGATGGGCAGGAACCACAGGATGCCGCCGAGGATGAACAGGATCGCCAACGGCAGGCGCACGAAGATCAGATGCGGCGCCATCAGCCGCTCGACGAAGTTGCGCACCCGCGGGAAGCTGCGCACCGAGCTGTCGAGCTGTCGCCGGAAGCGGCGTTCGTGGCGGTCCATCGGGATCTCCCTTTCGTCGGCCCCATAATCGGCGCTGACGCCGCCCTCTGGCAAGGCGTCCGACGCACGCCTCGCGGGCCCTTCGCGGATTAGTGAGCGAGAGTCACTCGGCCATTGACTTGCGGGGCATGGCCTGTATAAGCCGCGCGGTCCCGGGGGTTCAGGCGCCCGGGTCTTTCATTGGTGTTGGTGGACCCCGCAAGGGGAAACCTGTCGCCCCCGCCGGGGGAGGAGGACAACGCCCTTCCGAAGGCCGGATACGGCCGCACAAAGCGAAGGAGATCAGCCGTGACCAAGCGCACCGCTGCCAAGTACAAGATCGACCGCCGCATGGGCGAAAACATCTGGGGGCGCGCGAAAAGCCCCGTCAACCGCCGCGAATACGGCCCCGGCCAGCACGGCCAGCGCCGCAAGGGCAAGCTTTCGGACTTCGGCATCCAGCTGCGCGCCAAGCAGAAGCTGAAGGGCTATTATGGCGATCTGACCGAGAAGCAGTTCAAGCGCATCTATGCCGAGGCCGCGCGCGTCAAGGGCGATACCGGCGAGCAGCTGATCGGACTGCTGGAGCGCCGCCTCGACGCCGTCGTCTACCGCGCCAAGTTCGTGCCCACGATCTTTGCCGCGCGCCAGTTCGTCAACCACGGCCATGTGACCGTGAACGGCAAGCGCGTCAACATCGCCTCGTACCGGGTCAAGGAAGGCGACGTGGTGGCCGTGCGCGACCGCTCGAAGCAGCTTGCCATCGTGCTCGAATCGGTGGGCCTGGCCGAGCGCGACGTGCCCGACTACCTCGAGGTCGACCATTCCAAGATGACCGCCACCTTCGTGCGCACGCCGTCGCTGGGCGATGTGCCGTTCCCGGTGCAGATGGAGCCGAACCTGGTCGTCGAATACTACGCCAAGAACTGATCCGCAGTTCCACGAACAACGAACGGGCCGCCCCGAAGGGCGGCCCGTTGCGTTGCGGCGGAGGGTTTTTCAGCCGTTGGCGGTCACCGGGTCGATGATCTGCGGCACCTCGGTGATCTTGTTGGCCGGGAACCCCGACTTCTCGGCATGCGCCATCACCGCGTCCTCGTCCTCGGCCAGATAGACGCAGAAGGTCTTGTTGTCGGCGACATAGGAATGCTGCCACTGCACGCGCGGCGCCAGTCCCGCCAGCGCCTGGTTCGAGGTGAGCGCGGCACCGCACAGCTCGGTGGGCGACATCGCGCCGATTCCGGGAACCTCGCGTTCGATGATGTAGCGTCTGAGCATGTGAGCCTCCTTTGCTTGAGTGCAGCCATTATGCGCCGCGCCAGCCTGTTCGCAAAATGCGAATATGTTTACTTCGCTAAAGAAAATCTTTATACTGTTTGCATGAAGCGCCTTGTCCATCTCAACGCGCTTCACGCGCTGGAGGCGGTGTTGCGGCGCGGGACGCTGAAGGACGCGGCGCGCGAGCTGGGCATTTCACCCGCTGCCGCCGGGCAGCGCATCCGCGCGCTGGAAGAGTATCTTGGCCACCCGCTGCTGGAACGCGGCCCCGGCGGGACCACGCCCGGCCGGCAGGCGCGGCTGGCGATGCGCGACCTGCGCGCCGGTTTCGACCATCTGCGCCAGGCCGCCGAGGCGCTCGACCTCGACCATCAGGCCCGTGTCAGCCTGCGCTGCGACCCCGACTGGCTGGCGCTGTGGATGGCGCCGCGCCTGCCGCGGTTCGCCGCCGCCGCGCCGCAATTGCGGCTGGAGCTGCAGCCGGCGGACGAGCCGGCGGCGAAACCCGCCGATCTGCGCATCTTCTTCGGCACCGATCCCGCGGCGGAACTCCTCCGCTTCGAACATCTGGCGCCGTTCGTCTCGCCGCGAAACCACACGCGGCTGCACCGCGTCGCGGCCGGTGCCATGCTCGACGGCTTCCCGCTCATGCATCTGGACCTGCCCCATGCCGCGGTCGCGGAGTGCGGCTGGCCCGACTGGGTGGCACGCTTCGGCCATCGGCGCGACGATGCCCTGCGCGGCCCGCGCTATTCCAGTGCCGTGCAGGCCGTCCGCATGGCCGAAAAGCACGTGGGCGCGCTTCTCTGCCCGCTCTCGCTGGGACGCGATCGGATCGACCGCGGGCTGCTGCGGCTTCTCTTCGACGGCGGTCACACGCTGCCCGCGAAGAACGGCTGGCGCGTCGCGGTGGCCGACCGCGCCCGCGACCGCCGGTCGGTCATCGGCTTTCTTCACTGGTTGCGGGGCGAGTACTACGCCGAGGGGTCTTCGGCGACTTGACCGCTTCTGTCCTCCGGCACGTCACCGGATCCCGCCGAAAAAACCCGCTGGTCTTGTTCCGGTGCCGCGGCTAGAACCGGCGCCGACTCATCAAGGGGTTCCGACATGCACGCGGCCATCCGCCCGCAGCCCGGCATCATGGAGATCGCGCCCTACGAGGGCGGCAAGGCGAAGCTTGCGGGCCGCGCCGAGGTGCTGAAGCTGAGCTCGAACGAGAACCCGCTGGGACCGGCGCCGGCCGCGCTCGCCGCGCTGCGCGCCGCGGCGCCCGACCTGCATCGCTACCCGTCCCCGGACCATGCCGAGCTGCGCGCGGCGATCGCGGCGGCGCACGGGCTCGACGCCGAGCGCGTGATCTGTGGCTGCGGTTCGGACGAGATCATCTCGTTTCTCTGCCAGGCCTATGCCGGGCCGGGCGACGAGGTGCTCTACAGCCGGTACGGGTTCCTGATGTACCCGATCTCGGCGCGCGCGGCCGGGGCGACCCCCGTCGCCGCGCCCGAGGACGGCCGCCGGGCCTCGGTCGATGCGCTGCTGGCGGCGGCGAACGCGCGCACGCGGCTCGTCTTCCTCGCCAATCCCAACAACCCGACCGGCACGATGATCACCAGCCAGGAGGTCGAGCGGCTGGCAGCCAACCTGCCCGAGCAGGCGCTTCTCGTGCTCGACGGCGCCTATGCCGAGTATGTCGAGGATTTCGATGGCGGCCTCTCGCTGATCGAGCGGCGCGAGAACGTGGTGATGACCCGCACGCTGTCGAAGATCCACGGGCTCGGCGGGTTGCGCGTCGGCTGGGGCTACGGACCGGCGCATGTGATCGACGTGCTGAACCGGATCCGGGGCCCGTTCAACCTCTCGGGGCTGCAGCAGCAGATCGCCCTCGCGGCGCTGTCGGACTGGTCGCATGTCGAGCGCTCGCGCGAGGCGAATGCCGCGGCGCGCCGGCTCCTGACCGACGGGCTGCGCGGGCTCGGCGTCGGGGTCGACGAGAGCCACGGCAATTTCGTCCTCGCCCGCTTCGCCGGTCCCAAGGCGGCGGCGGCCATCGATGCGGCGCTGCAGGCGGACGGGATCCTGGTGCGCGCGATGGGCGGCTATGGCCTGCCCGAGGCGCTGCGCATCACCGTCGGCCTCGAGGGCGACTGCCGACGGGTCGTCGATACGGTCGGCCGCGCGCTGGGGGCGGCGCGGTGAGCCGTCTCTACGACCGCGTCGCGCTGATCGGGCTGGGGCTGATCGCCTCGTCGATGGGCCATGCGATGAAGCGCGAGGGGCTTGCGGGCGAGATCGTCGGCCACGCCCGCAGCGCCGAGACGCGCGGCGTGTCGCTGGAACTGGGCTTCGTCGATCGCGTCTGCGACACCGCGGCCGAAGCGGTGGCCGGCGCCGATCTCGTCGTGCTCGCCACCCCCGTCGGCGTGATGGAGGCGGTGGCGGCCGAGATCGGTCCGCATCTTGCACAGGGCGCGACGCTGACCGATGCGGGCTCGGTCAAGCAGGCGGTGATCGCCGCCGTCGCCCCGCATGTCCCCGAAGGCGTGCATTTCATCCCCGGCCACCCGCTTGCCGGGACCGAGCATTCCGGCCCCCGCGCCGGTTTCGCCAATCTCTTCGTCAACCGCTGGTGGCTCTTCACGCCCCTGCCCGAAACCGACCCGGCCGCGCTGTCCCGGCTGGAGTCGCTTTGCAAGGCGATGGGCGCGAATGTCGAGCGGATGGACCCCGCGCATCACGACCTGGTCCTCGCCGTCGTCTCGCACACGCCGCACCTGATCGCCTACACGATGGTGGGCGTGGCCGACCATCTGCGCCGCGTCTCGCAATCCGAGGTGATCAAGTACTCGGCCTCGGGTTTTCGCGACTTCACCCGCATCGCGGCCTCGGACCCGGTGATGTGGCGCGACGTCTTCCTGACCAACAAGGAGGCGACGCTCGACATCCTCGGCCGGTTCACCGAGGAGCTCTTCGTGCTCCAGCGCGCGATCCGGATGGGCGACGGCGAGGCGCTGCACGACTATTTCACCCGCACCCGCGCGATCCGCCGTGGCATCATCGAGGCCGGGCAGGACACCGACGCCCCCGATTTCGGCCGCAGCAAGATCGGGTGAGGTTGCGGCGGGGAGGGGCCTTCGAGGGCTGAAAAGGCTTCCGCTTGATCCCTTCGGCAAGCGCGGGCGGCGCCCGGCCCGCGCGGGGTGGGCGAGAAGCGCCCGCCGTCGCACCGAAGGTGCGCACCTACGGTGCGACGGGGGGGGCGGGACGGGCGCTGCCCGTGCTGGCGCACGGGCGGAACAACGCCGCAGATGTCGCCGAACGGTTCAACCGGATTTGGTATGAAAAGGCGGCTGAAGGCGGCGGGTCCACGCGTGGACGATCGAGCAACGCGTTGAAAACAAGTCGGAAGTGTTTTTTCCTTAACCGGATTTCAACCTTCCTCGAGCCCCTCGCGGGGCGATCCCGGCGATGATCGGCCGCGCGGCGCGGCGGCGCGGCGCAGGCGGTCGTTGATGGCGCGGCCGAGGCCGGTTTCGGGGATCGGTGCGACGGCGATGCGGCCGGCGGGGCCGGCCCGCGCGTCGGCTTCGTGCAGCAGGTGGAAAAGCCGCGCCGCGGCCTCGGTCAGGTCGGCCGTGGGCGAGAGGTTCAGCCCCGCATCGCCGCGCGCCTCCGGCCCGAAGCCGATCCAGACCTCGCCGGGGCGGGCGGCCGTCGCCGCCAGCCGGACGCTGCCGCGCGGGGCGTAATGGACGGCAAGCTGACCCGGCGACGACGGGCGCGCCCCGCCCCCCCGCGTCGCGACCCCGACGCCAAGTCTCTGCTCGATTCGCTCGACGGCCAGACCGCCCTCGCGCAGCAGGACCGGCACCGCGCCGGTCGCGTCGAGGATCGTCGATTCCAGACCCACCGCGCAGTCGCCGCCATCGAGCACCGCCGCGATCCGCCCGCCCAGGCCCGCCATCACATGCGCCGCGCTGACCGGGCTGATCCGGCCCGACGGATTGGCCGAGGGCGCGGCAAGCCCGCCGCCGAAGGCATCGAGCACCGCCCGCGCCAGCGGATGCGCCGGCAGGCGCAGCGCCACCGTCGGCAACCCCGCCGTGACCAGCGGCGAGACCGGCGCGCCGGGCCTGAGCGGCAGCACCAGCGTCAGCGGGCCCGGCCAGAAGGCAGCGGCCAGCGCCCCGGCCAGCGGGGAGAATTCCGCCATCGCGGAAGCCTGCCCGACCTCGGCCAGATGCACGATCAACGGGTTGAAGCGCGGCCGGTCCTTGGCCGCGAAGATCGCCGCCACCGCCCGGTCGTTGGCCGCGTCGCCGGCGAGGCCGTAGACCGTCTCGGTCGGAATCGCCACCAGTTCGCCCGCCCGCAGGAGCGCCACCGCCCGGGCGATTCCGGCCGCGTCGGGGAGCAGAAGCTCGGTCGTTCTGGGCATGGCGTGACGCGGCGTTGGGGTTTGTCGAAGCGGGCGCTCGCCCTATGCTGGTGCATATCGCCCGGTGCCCGGCTTCACAAGCAAGGCCTCCCGGTGCATACCCATGCGATCCCCTGCGGAGGAATGCACATGTCCTACAAAGCCCCCGTCAGCGATTTCCGTTTCCTCTTCGACCATGTCGTCGGCTACGACCGGCTGGCCGCGACCGGGACCTTCGCCGAGGCCGGGCCCGACGTGACCGAGGCGATCCTGACCGAGGTGGGCCGGCTCTGCGCCGAGGTCATGGCGCCGCTGAACCGCAAGGGCGACCTCGATCCGGCGCGGCTGGAAAAAGGTGTCGTGCGCACGCCGCCCGGCTTTGCCGAGGCCTACCGCGCGATCGCCGAGGGCGGCTGGATCGGTCTTTCGGCCGATCCCGAATTCGGTGGGATGGGCCTGCCGCAGGCGCTGAACGTGGCGGTCGGCGACATGATGGCGGGGGCCTGCCTGGCGCTGCAGCTCTGCCCGCTGCTGACGCAGGGGCAGATCGAGGCGCTGGAGCACCATGCCAGCGACGAGCTGAAGGCGCTCTACCTGCCGAAGTTGATCTCCGGCGAATGGACCGGGACGATGAACCTGACCGAGCCGCAGGCGGGATCGGACGTGGGCGCGCTGCGCACCCGCGCCGAGCCGCGCGACGACGGCAGCTACGCGATCACCGGGCAGAAGATCTACATCACCTGGGGCGACCATGACGTGGCCGAGAATGTCTGCCACCTGGTCCTCGCGCGCCTGCCCGACGGCGCGCCGGGGACGCGGGGGATCAGCCTGTTCCTCGTGCCGAAGCTGATCCCCGACGCCGATGGCCGGCCGGGCGAACGCAATGCGCTGCGCGTCGTCTCGCTCGAGCACAAGCTGGGCATCCACGGCTCGCCCACCGCGGTGATGGAATACGACGGCGCCACCGGCTGGCTGGTCGGCGAGAAGCATGGCGGCATGGCGGCGATGTTCACGATGATGAACAACGCCCGCCTCGCGGTCGGCGTGCAGGGGGTGGGGGTGGCCGAGGCCGCGTACCAGCACGCGCTCGCCCATGCCCGCGAGCGTCGGCAGGGCCGCACGCCCGAGGGGGACGGGCCGATCCTCGACCATGCCGATGTCCGCCGCATGCTGGCCGAGATGCG
>SLPP01000409.1 GCA_007131945.1 Paracoccaceae bacterium
CGATCACGCCCGACCGGCCGGTATAGGCGCGCGCCATCTTGACCGCGTTCTCCACCGCCTCGGCGCCCGAGGAGACGAGCATCGTCTTCTTCGCAAAGTCGCCCGGCGTGATTTCGTTCAGCCGCTCGGCCAGCCGGATGTAGCTTTCGTAGGGCGCGACGTGGAAGCAGGTATGGGTGAAGGCCTGCGCCTGCTCGGCGACGGCGGACATCACCTTGGGGTGGCGATGGCCGGTATTGTTGACCGCGATCCCGACCGCGAAATCGAGGTAGCGACGGCCCTCGGCGTCCCAGAGCTCGGCGTTCTCGGCGCGGACGGCATAGATGTTTCTTGTGGCAACGCCGCGCGAGACGGCGGCGGTCTTGCGGGCCTGAAGTTCGGCGGTGGCGGTCATGATCGACTCCTCGACAAATCCGCTTCCGTTTCTAGATGCGCTCAATATCATGAGCAAGCGATTCCTGCTTGCGGAGGACCGATGCACGGGTTCCAGACCGGAGAGTTCGACGTCGGCGCGCGTCTGCGCACGATGCGGCAGGCGGCGGGGCTCTCGCAGCGCCGGCTGGCCGAGCTGTCGGGCGTCCCGCATGGCCAAGTCGCGATGATCGAGACCAATCGCTCGAGCCCTTCGGTCGCCAGCCTGCGCAGGATTCTGGGCGGTCTCGGGGTAACGCTCGCCGAGTTCTTCGAGCCCGACCGCCCGGCGACCGAGGAGATCGTCTTCCGCGCGGGCGAGTTGCGCGATCTCTCCTCGCTGCTGCCCGGTGCCGCGCCGGGGCGCAGCGGGCGCATCCACCTTGCGCAGGTGGGCGACGCGCGCGCGCACAACCTGCAGATCCTCTACGAGCGCTACGAGCCCGGCGCCGATACCGGCCGGACGCGGCTGGAGCACCCCGGCGCCGAGGGAGGCGTGGTGATTTCCGGCGCCATCGAGCTCACCGTCGGCGACCGGACGACCGTGCTGCGCGCGGGCGACAGCTACCTGTTCCGCTCGACCGTCCCTCACCGTTTCCGCAACCCCGGCAATGTCGAGGCGGTGGTCGTCTCGGCCTGCACGCCGCCCTATCTCTGATCCCGGCGCGGCTTGTTCGTCCGGCGATCCCGGCGGCGCCGGGACCCGATGCCGACCTCAATGCGCCGCGTGCAGGGCCTGCCAGACCCTGGCCGCGGTGGCCGGCATCTGCACCGGCTGCGCACCGGCGCTGCGTAGCGCATCGGCGACGGCGTTCATGATCGCCGCCGGCGCGCCGGTAAGCCCGGCCTCGCCCGCGCCCTTCACGCCGAGGGGATTGGTCGACGTCGGCACGTCGTGGCTGCCGAGGACGAAGCGCGGCACATCCCCGGCGCGCGGCATGGCGTAGTCCATGAACGAGCCGCTGAGCAGCTGCCCGGTCTCGTCGAAGGACACGTTCTCGAGCAGCGCCTGCCCGACCGCCTGCGCCAGCCCGCCGTGGATCTGCCCGTCGACGATCATCGGATTGATCGTGCGCCCGACGTCATGCACGCCCGACAGCCGGTCGACCCGCACCTCGCCGGTCTCGCGGTCGATCTCGACCTCGCAGACGAAGACGCCGTTGGGGAAGGTGAAGTTGGGCGGGTCGTAGAACGAGGTCTCCTCGATGCAGGGCTCCATCTGGTCGAGCGGGTAGTTGGCCGGCACATGCGCGGCAAGCGTCATCTCGACCCAGCCGACCTTCTTGTCGGTGCCGGCGACGCTGAAGGTCGCGTCCTGGAAGACGACGTCCTCGACCGCGCATTCCATCAGATGCGCGGCGATGCGCTTGCCCTTCTCGATCACCTTGTCGGCGGTCAGCGCGACCGAGCCGCCGCCCACCGCCATCGAGCGCGACCCGTAGGTGCCCATGCCGAAGGGGACCTTCTCGGTGTCGCCGTGCACGACCTCGACCTGGTCCACGTCGAGGCCGAACTTCTCGGCCACGACCTGGGCGAAGGTCGTCTCGTGCCCCTGACCGTGGCTGTGCGCGCCCGTGAAGACGGTCACCGCCCCGGTGGGATGCACGCGCAGGGTCGCGGCCTCGAAGAGCCCCGCCCGGCAGCCGAGCGCGGTGACGATGGCCGACGGGCCGGCGCCCGAGGACTCGATCCAGGCCGAGAGCCCGATGCCGCGCAGCTTGCCCTCGGCCTCGGATGCCTTGCGGCGGCCGGCAAAGCCGGCATGATCGGCCAGCTTGAGCGCCTCGTCCATGATCTCGTGGAAGGCGCCGCTGTCATAGACCACGCCAACCGGCGAGTTGAACGGAAAGCCGTCGGCGGGGATGAAGTTGCGCCGACGGATCTCGACCGGGTCGAGCCCGGCGACCCGCGCGGCCTCGTCGACCAGCCGCTCTACGACATAGATGCATTCCGACCGCCCGGCACCGCGATAGGCATCGACCGGCGCGCTGTGGGTGAAGGCGGAGCGGACACGGACATGGATCGCCGGTGTCCGGTACTGGCCCGAGAACATCAGCGCGTAGAAATAGGTCGGGATCGAGGGCGCGAAGGTCGAAAGATAGGCGCCCATGTTCGCCGTCGTGTCGACGCGCAGGCCGAGGAAATTGCCCTCGTCGTCCATCGCCATCTCGGCGCGGGTGACATGGTCGCGGGCATGGGCGTCGCACAGAAAGGCCTCGGACCTGTCCGCCACCCATTTCACCGCCCGGCGTACCTTCTTGGCGGCCCAGGTACAGAGGCATTCCTCGACGTAGAGATAGATCTTCGAGCCGAAGCCGCCGCCCACGTCAGGTGCGACGACGCGCAGCTTGTGCTCGGGAAGCTGCAGCACGAAGGCGCCCATGAGCAGGCGGATCACGTGCGGGTTCTGGCTGGTGGTGTAGAGCGTGTAGCCGTCCGAGGCGCGGTCCCAGACCGCGTTGGCGGCGCGGGTTTCGATCGGATGGGCGATGACCCGGTTGTTGACAAGCTCGATCCGCGCGACCTTCGTGGCCCTGGCGAAGGCGGCCTCTGTCGCGTCGTGATCGCCGATGGTCCAGTCGTAGCAGAGGTTGTCGGCGAGATCGGCATGCACCTTCGGCGCGTCGGGTTCGAGCGCGGCCTCGACGCCGGTCACCGCCGGCAGCGCCTCGTAATCGACCTCGATCGCCTCGGCGGCATCGCGCGCCTGCTCGCGGGTCTCGGCGATGACCATCGCCACGGCCTCGCCGATATGGCGCGCGTAGCCCTGGGCAAGCAGCGGATGCGCGGGTTCCTTCATCGGCTGACCGTGCCGGTCGGTCACGCCCCAGCCGCAGGGTATGCCGCCAAGCCCCGCCGCCGCGATGTCCTCGCCGGTGAAGATGGCGATGACGCCCGGCATCTTGCGGGCCGCCTCGGCATCGAGCGAGACGATGCGCGCATGCGCGTGCGGCGAGCGGAGCATGTAGGCATGGCTCTGCCGCGGAAGGACGACATCGTCGGTATACTGACCGTCACCAAGAAGGAACCGCAGGTCCTCCTTGCGTTTCACCGCCTTGCCGATGCCGGTGGCTGTCATGGCACGTCCTCCCCCCCGTTTCGCGCGATCTTGCCCTCAGTTCGGGACTTGCGCAATGGGCCACGGGCGGCATCGCCGCCCGTGGCCGCGATGCCGCTTCAGCGCACCAGCGCGTCCAGCGGGATCGGCTCGCTGATCGTCCAGCTGTCGATCACGCCCGGCGTGCCATTGTCGACCTTGACGATGTGATAGCGCGCCTGGTTCTGGTGGTGCAGCTCGCTGGTGAAGGTCCGCGGACCGAAGAGCGTGGGCTCGCCTTCCATCTTCTCGAGCTCGGCGACCACGGCCGCGGCGTCGGTGCTGCCCGCCCGCTCGACCGCCTTCGCCCAGACATCGATCATCACGTAGCCCGGATAGGCGTATTGCGACGAGGGCCGGACGCCGAAGCGTTCGGCGAAGCGCTGGTTGAACTCCTCCACCGCCGGGTCGGGGTCGTCGCCGTAGATCGAGCCCTGCACCGGGATGTAGAACTCCGACAGACCGGGGACCGCATCCATCCAGTAGCTGCCGTCGACGCCCGAGCCGTTGAGGATCGGCACCTCGATGCCGGCGTTGCGGATCTGGCGGATGGCGCTAACCACGCCCGGCATCATCGAGCAGAGCATGATCGCGTCGGGCGGCTCGGCCAGGTTACGGATGCGGGTAATCTGCGCCGCGATCGAGGCGTCGTCGTTGACGAAAGTGTCGCGGCCGACGACCTCGCCCCCCTCGATCAGCGGCGCTTTGTAGTCGAAGCCTTCGCAGATGCCGCGGTTGTACTCGGTCCAGGTGTCGAGCAGGACGTAGTAGGTGTTCCAGCCCATCACCTCATGGCCCCATTCGACCATCGTCGCGCCCTGCACCGGGGCCAGGACCGAGGCCGAGAAGGAATGCGGCCCCACCCCCTGGATGCCGGCGCGCACCGATTCGGCGCAGAGGAAGAAGGAGATCTTGCCGTTCGACTCGGCCATCAGCGCCGCCGGGGCGCCGAAGTCGTAGTCGCAGGAGACGACGACGAGGTCGGCACCGGCCTCGATCACCTCGAGCCCGGCGCGCGCGCCCTCGGCCCGGTCGGAGCTGGTATCGGCGAAGACCGGGCGCAGCTGCCGGCCAAGCAGCCCGCCTCCGGCGTTGATCTCGTCGATGCGGATCAGCGCGGCCTGCGTCGCGGGCTCGTCATAGGCCTGCATGAAGCCCGACTGCGCCACGGCAAAGCCGATCACGATGTCGTCGGCCGCGGCCGGCAGGGCGCCGGCGGCGACCAGGGCGGTCGCGCAAAGGAAGGCGCTGGGTCTTCTCGCTTTCATGGTCGGTTCCTCCTGGTTGGACGTTTCATTCGGGTTTGCCTCGGACCTCGCGGTCGGGTGCGGGTTGTGGGCCGCGGCGGAAGGACAGCCGCAGCTCGCGGTTGCCCATCAGCCCGGCCGGCCGGAACAGCAGGATCATGATCATCACCGCGCCGATCGCGATCTGCTGCGAGCCGTTGGGCAACGCGACGGTGACATCGCCCAGCGGCACGCCGCGTTCGAGCCAGCGCAGGATCTGGATGATGGTCGAAATCACCACCACGCCGATCACCGCCCCGCTGAGACTGTACATCCCCCCCACCACCAGCATCGAGAGCGCGACGAAGGTGGCGGTCAGGAAAAACGCGTCCGGCGTGATGATGCCCAGGAAATGGGCGTAAAGCACCCCCGCCGCGCCGCAGACGAAGGCGCTGAGCACGAAGGCGATCAGGCGTTCGCGCTCGATGTTGACGCCCGAGGCCTGCGCGGCGATCGGCTCGTCGCGCGCGGCCCGCAGCGCCAGTCCCGAGCGCGAGATGGCGTAGAGCCAGGCGATCACGATCGCGACCGCGCTGAAGCCGAGCGCGACCCAGAGCGTGGTGTGCGTCGGGATGCCGACGATCGAACTCGTGCCGCCGGTGACCGAGGACCAGTTGGAATAGACGGTGTTGATCACCGCCAGCATGGCAAAGGTCGCGATGGAGGCGGCGATCCCGGCAAGCCGCATCAGGATCGGGCCGATGATCAGCGCGAAGATCGCCGGCAGCAGCGCCGCGGCGAAGGCCGAAGGCCAGAACGGGAACTGGTTGGTCAGCAGGAAATCGGGCAGGCCGCGCAACGAGATCTGCTTCAGCATCGGCGGGATCGTCAGCCAGGCCGTGGCATAGGCGGCAAGGCACATGAAGCCGACATGGCCGAAGCTGATGATCCCGGAATTGCCGACGAAGATCCAGATGCCGACGACCAGCACGACGCGGATCAGCATCTCGACCACGAACCGCTGCTGCGCGCCCGAGCCGAAGAGGAAGAAGAGCACCGCGATCGCGGCGAGGAGCGCGATCAGCAGAAGCGGCGTGGTGAAGGTCCGGGCGAGGACGGAGGGCGCTCGGGTCATCGCCTATACCCTCTGCCGGGAGCTGCGCGGGGCAAAGAGGCCCTGCGGGCGCCAGATCAGCACCGCGATCACCAGCGCATAGACGAAGGCGTCGCGGAAGGGGCGCGCCTCGAGCGGCAGGATCACCTGCATCAGCACGCTCGCCCCGCCGATCAGGAAGCCCGCGACGACCGCGCCATAGAGGCTGCCGAGCCCGCCGATCACCGTGGCGATGAAGGCCACCAGCATGACCGAGAGCCCCATGTTGATGTCGGCGGTTCCGGTTTGCACGACGACGACGAGCCCGATCGCGCCGGCGAGCGCCCCCGAGATGGCGAAAGCGAGGAGGATCACCCGGTTCGCCTTGACCCCCAGCATCCGCGCCATGGTGAAGTCCTGCGCCGCGGCGCGCATCTCGAGCCCGAAGCGCGTGCGCTTGAGGAAGGCGGTGAGCGCGAGAAGGATGACGATGGTGGCGAGGATCGTCACCACCTGCAGAAGCGGGATGCGCGCGCCCATCACCTCGACCTGCTGCGCCAGCCCGGGCAGGATCGAGATCGACTTCGGGCGCGAGGAATACGCCATCAGGAGCGCGTGCTTGATGACGAAACCCAGCGCGAAGGAGGCGATCATCATCGTCGCCGGGTTCGCCTCGCGCAGCCGGCGAAAGACGGTGACTTCCGAGGCCATCGACAGAAGCGCGCCGATCGCGATCACCACCGGGATCAGCAGGATCGGCGGCAGCTGGCCAAGCAGCAGGATAGAGACCGCCTCGGTCGTCGGCCAGAGGAGCACGAAGACCGAGAAGGCGATGTAGTCGCCATGGGCGAAGTTCACCAGCCGCATGACGCCGAAGATCAGCGCGATCCCGAGCGCGCCCAGCGCATAGAGGCTGCCGAGGCTGAGCGCGTCGAACAGGATCTGCAGGGTCGCGGTCATGACGCCGTCACCTCGGCCGGGCCGTCATAGCCGAAATAGGCCCGCTCGAGCGTGGCGCCGTCGAGGGCGTCGCAGGCGCCCTCGAGCACGATCTGCCCCGAGCGCAGCAGCACCAGGCGCCCGCCGGTCATCAGCGCCCGGGTCGAGCTCTGCTCGACGATCAGGAGCGTCAGCTGGCGTTCGGCGCGCAGCCGCATGAGGAGTTCGTAGACCTGGTCGATGATCTTCGGCGCCAGCCCGAGCGAGGGCTCGTCGATCGCCACCAGCCGCGGCGCGGTCATCAGCGCCCGCGCGATGACCAGCATCTGCTGTTGCCCGCCCGAAAGGATGCCCGCCGCGGCATGGCGACGCTCGCGCAGCATCGGGAAGACCGCGTAGATATGGTCGAGATCGGCGGCGGCCGCGGCGCGGTTGCGGCGGATGCCGACACCGAGCCAGAGGTTTTCCTCGATCGTCAGCTCGGGAAAGACCTGGCGGCCCTCGGGAACCATCGAGAAGCCCAGCCGCGCCGTCGTCTCCGGCGCGTTGCCGGTGATGTCGGCGCCGGCAAGCCGGATGCGCCCCTCGGCCGGCCGGACGACGCCGGCGATCGCCTTCAGAAGCGTCGACTTGCCCGCACCGTTGGGCCCGGTGACGAAGAGGGTCTCCCCCTCCTCGACATGGAGCGACACGCCGCGCAGCGCCGTCAGCTGCCCGTAGCGCACGACCAGGTTCTCGACCGCGAGCAGGCTCACACCAGCGTCTCCGCTGCCGCCGGTTCGACATCCTCGGCGGTGCCCATGTAGGCGTGGCGGACCGTCTCGCTGCCGCGGATCACCTCGGCCGTGCCATGCTCGATCACCCGGCCCGAATCGAGCACGTAGATCATCTCGCAGAGCTCGAGGACGAGGCCGATATTATGCTCGATCAGCAGCACCCCGCAGCCGGTCTCGGCCACGATGCGCCGGACCAGCGCGGCAAGCTCGTTGGCCTCGGGCTCGGTCATCCCCGCCGCCGGTTCGTCCAGCAGCAGATAGGCGGGCTCCATCATCATCGCCCGACCGATGGCGACGCGGCGCTCGTCGGTATAGGGAAGCGCGCCCGCCTGGCGTTCGCCCAGCGCGCCGATCCCGATCCAGTCGAGCATCTCGGCCGCCCGCCGCGCCGCCTCGCGCCGGGTGAGGCCAAGGCCGACGCCGGTCACTTCCAGGTTGTCGATGACCGAGAGGTCGGCAAAGAGACGGCCGCCCTGGAAGGTCCGGGCGAGCCCCCGGCGGCGCACCTCGTGCGGGCGCACGCCGGTCAGGTCTACCCCGTCCATCACCACGCGCCCGACGGTCGGTTTCTGAAACCCCGAAAGAACGTTGACGGCCGTGGTCTTGCCGGCACCGTTCGGACCGATCAGCCCGGTGATCGTCTCCTTCGGCACCTCGAGGCTGAGGTCCGAGATCGCGGTCAGCCCGTCGAACGTGACCCGTATGGACTCGGCTGCGAGCATGTTCGCGCGATCCGCCCTCACTCGGCCGCGAGTGGCCGGCTGCGGGTGATCCGATAGGCGCCGCTCGCATGGAGGGACGCTTTCCAGCCCGGCTCGATCACGATCGTGGTGGTCTCCTCCTCGATGATGGCGGGGCCATCGATCACGGCGTCGGCGCCGAGGATTGCACCGTCGTAGACGGGTGTCAACACGGCCGTCCCGTCGGCCGAGAAGACCGCCGAGCGCCGGCCCTTGAGCGCCGCCTCGGGATCCTTGCCGGGGCCGAGCAGCGGTGGTTCGGGCTTGTCGATCAGGCCGTAGACGGTGGCCTCGACATTGACCACCTCGACCACGTTGTGCGGCTCGGAATAGGTGAAGAGCTGCTCGTGCCGGTGATGGAAGGCGGACTTGACCTGCTCGATGCTCTGCGCGTCGATGCGGAAGTTGCCGATGTCGACGGTGCATTCGTGGACCTGGCCGACATAGCGCATCTCGATGCTGCGCTCGACCCGGATCCGCTCGGGCGGGAAACCGTCGGCCTCGAGCTTCGCGCGCCCCTCGGCCTCGATCCGCTCGAAGAGCGCGTCCAGCCGCTCGTAGGCGCCGGGGCTGTCGAGCCGCATCGGCGCCGTCGCCATGACATTGTACTTCACGTCCGAGATGATCTGCCCGAAGGCGCAGAGCCCCGAGGCGAGCTTGGGCAGGATCACCGTCTCGATCCCCATCTCGCCGGCAAGCGCGGTGATATGCGCCGCCGTCGCGCCGCCCGCGCCGACGAGGACGAAGTCGCGCGGATCGTAGCCGCGCTCGACCGAGACCCGCCGGATCCCCGCCGCCATGTTGCTGTTGACGATGGTGAACATGCCGTAGGCGGCGCGCTCGAGCGTCAGGCCCAGCGGCCCGGCGATGCGCGCCATCGCCTCTTCGGATTTCGCCCGGTCGAGCGGCAGCCGCCCGCCGACCAGGCCCTCGGGGTTGAGATAGCCGAGGATGAGGTTGGCGTCGGAGACGGTTGGCTCGGTGCCGCCCTGGCCGTAGCAGGCGGGACCCGGATCGGCGCCGGCGCTCTGCGGGCCGACCTGCAAGAGGCCCATCGGGTCGATCCAGCCGATCGAGCCGCCGCCGGCGCCCAGCGTCTCGACCTGGATCATCGGCACGCCGATCCGGTAGCGCAGGAAGTCGATGTTCTTGTTGAGGTTGGTCTGCCCATCCTTGGTCAGCGTGATGTCGAACGAGGTCCCGCCCATGTCGACGGTGATGACGTTCTTCGTGCCGAAGGGCTGGGAGACGTAAAGCCCCGCCCGCGGCGCCGAGGCCGGGCCCGAATTGATCGCGTAGACCGAGCGGTCGGTCATCGAGCCGCCATCGGCCAGCCCGCCATTGGACTGGAAGTAGCGGACCGGGTAGCGCGCGCCGAGGTCGCGGAAATGGGCATCGACCGCCTGCACGTAGCGGCGCATGATCGGCGCGAGATAGGCGTTGACCACGGCGGTCGAGGTCCGGGTGTATTCGCGCACCTGCGGATAGAGGGCGCTGCCCAGCGTCAGGATCGCGCCCGGCATCATCTCGCGCACGATCTCGCCGGCGCGTTCCTCGTGCCGCGGATCGAGCACCGACCAGACGAAGGAGATCGCGACCGTCTCTACCCCCTCCTTCAGGAAGAGCTCGCAGGCGGCGCGCACGTCCTCCTCGTGCAGCGGCGTGTGCACGCGCCCGTCCGAGACGATGCGCTCGCGCACGCCGCGGCGCAGGTAGCGCGGCACCAGCATGACCGCCGGCGGATATTCGGCATCGTAGCGATAGCCGTCCTCCTTGTGGCCCAGCCGGATCTCGATCGAATCCTCGTGCCCGGCGGTGCAGATCAGCCCGGTGCGACCGCCCTTGTGCTGGATCAGCGCGTTCAGTCCGACCGTGGTGCCGTTGATGCACAGGTCGCAGTCGGCGATGATGTCGCCCACCGGCCGGTCCATCGCCGTCGCGATCTGGTCGAGGCCGTCGCGGATCGCGCGGGTCGGATCGTCGGGCGTCGAGAGCGCCTTGAAAAGCCGCACCGTGCCGGTGTCGTCGGCGAGGACGAAATCGGTGAAGGTGCCGCCGGCGTCGATGCCGAGCCTGTATTTCGTGCGCATGTCGGGCTCCTTCAGGCTGCGGCCGCGCGCAGACGGGCGGTCTCCGCCGCGTCCACCGCCAGGGTTTCGCCGTCGGTGATCGCGACGCCGTAATCGGAGCGCGCCCCCTCGATCGAGACCAGCCCGTTGCGGACATCGGCGAGCACCGCCTCGACCGGGCGTTCGAACGGGTCGCCGTAGCCGCCGCCGCCGGGATTCATGTTGGTCACCCGCTCGCCCGGCTTGATCGTCTCGATCACGTTGGTGCGGATCGTCTTCACCTCGTCGCCCTTGGCCAGCTCGATCCGGCCGACCTTGCGCTCGACCAGCGCCGACTGCGCGCCGGCCGCGCCCATCGCCGGGATCCGCCGCCCCTCGCCGAAGGTGATGAAGGTCATCTCGCCGTTCAGCGGCTCGACCTCCCAGGCGGTGCCCGAGCCGCCGCGGAACTTCCCCGCCCCGCCCGAATCGGTCATCAGCGAATAGCGGTGGATGATGATCGGATAGGCGTGCTCGAGCAGCTCGATATCGCCCGAGGTCAGCGCGCCGAAACAGCATTCCGGCCCGCAGGCGTGCCAGCCGTCCTGCACCGGCGTCGCCCCGGCGCCCGAGATGATCGTGGCCAGCACCATGGTGACGTATTCCTCGTCATGCCGGGCGTCCCAGCCGGCGATGTTGAGCCCGTTCGCATGCCCCCAGGAGGCCGCGACCTTCGACGGCATCGCCTGTTCGAAGGCCAGCCGCACGGCGTCGGTCAGCGTCTCCATCGGCGTCGTCGTGCAGTTCATGTGCGGCGCCGGTTCCCTGGCGTTGCACAGCGTGCCCTTGGGACCGAAATCGAGCGAGACGCAGCGATAGAGCCCCTCGTTGTAGGGCGGCGGCAGCTGCGCGAACATCATCAGCCCGAGATAGACGCCGGAATGCGAGTTGCCCTCGTAGGAGTTGATGAAGTAGGGAACCTGCGGCGGGCTGTCGATGCGGATGTGGCAGCTGTCGCCTTCGATCGTCACCGTCGCGGTGATGTCGAAATCCCCGAAACCGTGGCCGGCATCCTCGAGCACTGCGGTGCCGGCATAGGTGCCGTCGGGCACGCCGGCGATGAGGCTGCGCATATGCGCCTCGGCCATGTCGAGAAGCGTGTCGATCGCCACCTCGACCTTCTCGGGGCCGTACTTGTCGAGCATCGCGACGAGGTTGCGCTCGCCCACCTGGCAGGCGCCGATCAGCGCGTTGAAGTCGCCCTCCTGGTCGCGGCGGGCGCGCATGTTGGTCAGGATCAGGTTGAGCACGTCCTTGCGCGGCTTGCCCCGGTCCCAGATCTTGACCGGCGGGATGCGCAGGCACTCGGCGTAGATCTCCTTGGCGTTCGGGTTGTAGCCCGCCGGCACCGGCCCGCCGATATCGGTCAGATGGCCCTTGCAGACTGTCCAGTAGCGCAGCTCGCCCTTGTAGAAGACGGGCTTGTACATGCAGACATCGATCGCATGCGCGCCGCCCCAGGCCGGGTCGTTGTGCAGGATCAGGTCGCCCTCGTGGATGTCGTCGCCGAAATAGGCCGCGACCACCTTCATCGCCGGGATCAGGCTGCCGAGGTGGATCGGGATGTCCTGCCCCTGCAGGATCATCTCCGGCCGCGCGTTGAAAAGCGCCGTCGAATAGTCGTGCGCCAGGTTGAAGACGCTCGACCGCGCCGTCTTCTCCAGCGCCAGCGTCATCTCGCGCTGGGTCGTCTCCAGCACCCCGCGCACCACCGACAGCGTGATCGGGTCCACCGCCTCCCGGGTCATGATCGTTTTCTCCCTGCTTCGAGGACAGGCACCGAGGCTAGAACGGCGCCGCCGCGGCGGTCTTTGCGCTGGGTGAACCACTTCTTGCGGCCCCGTGCAGTGATTCCCGAACAGGCCGATTGTGCGATGGACAGGTTCGCGTAGGATGCGGCAAGGTCGTCGGGGTGGCTGACACCATGGATATCGAGTTCTCCACGCAGGGCACGCCGGGCCCGAAGCGCAGTGCCGAATGGCACCGGGCGATCGCGAGCGCCTATTTTCCGCTCGAGCTCGTCTTCCGTGACGCCGCGCGTTTCGACGGGCGGCTGGCGATCTGGCAGATCGGCGAGGTGTCGCTGTCGCGGCTGACCTCCGAGGCGCTGTCCTACCACCGGCGTGCCGGGCACCTGCGCAGCGTCAGCGGCGAGGAGGAGTACCTGGTCACCGTGCCGGTCAGTTCGCCGGTGAGCTTCCGCCAATGCGGCAAGGAGGTGCATTGCGCCCCCGGCGGCTTCATCCTCGAGCGAAGCCACGAACCCTACGACTTCGCACATGCCAGCGCCGCCGATCTATGGGTGCTGAAGGTCAGCGCGCGCATGCTGGCCGGGCGGATCCGGGCGCCCGACCGGTTCTGCTCGCTCGGCTTCGATGCCAGCGCCGGGGCGGGCGGGCTCCTGGCCGACATGCTGCCGCTCCTGCCGCGACGTCTCGGCAGCCTGGGCCGCGAGAGCCGCGCCGCGGTCGGTCGCCAGCTGGTCGACCTGATCGGGCTTGCCGTGGCCGAGGATCCGCGGACGCTGACCTCGGGACAGTCGAGCGTGCGGCTCGCGCATCTGACTCGGATCGAGGTGCTCGTCCGCCGCCGGCTCAGCGAACCGGGCCTCGACGCCGCCGCCATCGCGCGCGAGGTCGGCATCTCGGTGCGCTATCTGCACGACCTCTTCCGCGACACCGGCCAGCCCGTCGGCCAGTGGATCCGCGATCAGCGGCTGGAAGCGGCGCGCGCCGCGCTCGCCGATCCCGGCAACCGCCAGAGCATCGCGACCATCGCCTATGCCTGCGGCTTCAACGACCAGGCCCAGTTCAGCCGCAGCTTCCGCGAGGGGTTCGGGCTGTCGCCGCGCGAATACCGCGCGATGCAGCGCCGGACCGGCGCGCCGGCGAACTGACCCCGCCCGGCGCCGCGCCGGTCGGGGCGCCGCCGCGCGGTGCCCGGGTCAGGCCAGATGCGCCCGGATCTTCTCGATCACCGAAGCGCGCTCGTGGCGGGCATCGAGCGCGCCCTTCATGTCGGTCTCGACGAAGCGGACCGGCGTATGCGGCTGCAGCTGGCCGATCAGGTCCATGTCGGCAGAAATGACCGTGCCGACCATCATGTAGCCGCCGCCCGAGACCGCGTCGCGGTGCAGCACGATCGGCTCGGTGCCGCCGGGCACCTGGATCGAGCCGTAGGGATAGCAGGCATCGACGATGTTCGACGGGTCCGACCCGGCGCCGAAGGGCTGCTCGCGCGGCACGTATTCCAGCGGCTGCCCGCCGCGGAAGCGATAGCCGATGCGGTCGGCCTCGGGCGCGACCTTCCAGGTATCGGCGAAGAAGCGCTTGCCCGCCGCCTCGGTCAGCCGGTGCCAGTAGAGCCCCGGCAGGACGCGCAGCTCGACCGGATCGCCGGTCGGGCCGCGGCGCAGCGCCTCGGGCAGGCTCCGCCCCGCCTTGCCGTCGCCCTGCCCCAGCTTCAGCCGGTCGCCGCCCCGCAGCACCCTTCCCTCGTGCCCGCCGAGCCCGCCGAGCGGATAGGTCGAGCGGCTGCCCAGCACCACCGGCACGTCGATCCCGCCGGCGACCGCGATATAGGCCCGCGCGCCCTTTCGCAGATAGTCGAAGGACAGCGTCTGCCCGGCCTTGACCGGAAAGCTCTCCCAGATCGGCATCGCCGCGCCGTCGACCTTCGGCGGCAGATCGGCGCCGCAGACCGCGACCACCGTGTCGGCGTGGAAGGTCAGCTCAGGGCCCATGAACACCGCCTCGAGCCCCGCGGCGCCCGCGTCGTTGCCGACGAGCAGGTTGGCCGCCACCAGCGACAGCCGGTCCATCGCCCCGGAAAGCGGGATGCCGAGATGGTAGTAGCCCGGCCGCCCCATGTCCTGCACCGTCGTCGCCAGCCCCGGGGCCTTGACCTCGATCGCGCCCTGCATGTCACTTGCCATTGAGCACCCCCTCGAGTTTCCGGTTGTAGGCATCGATATCGGCGTTGAATTCGTCGAGCGAGAAGGTGACCGGCGCCATCTTCGGCGTGAAGCGCCCGGCCTCGACCTCGGCGACGGTGGTGTCGTAGGTCGCGCGGTCGATGGCGCGGAACTTGACGATGTCACCGGGGCGGAACAGGCACATCGTGTCGTCGCTGATGTAGTCGTGCTCGCTCTTCGGGTCGTAGATCGGCATCGGCGTGATGCCGAACATCTGGTAGCCACCGGCGCCGCGCACCGAATAGACCGCGGTGAAACAGCCGCCGTAGCCGACCGTCAGCTTCGGCGTGTCGGTCCGCGGCCGCAGGTATTTCGGTACTTCCAGCTGCCGCGGCCGGTCGACCATCTGGTAGAGGAACGGCAGCCCAGCGACGAAGCCCACCATCGAGACAAACCAGGGCGCGCCGGAATGCGCGTCGATGAATTCCTGCGCGCTTGCCTTGCCGTTGATCCGCGCGGCGTATTCCAGGTCGGTCGCGTTCGGGTCCTGGTGGCGGTCGCGGAAGCGCATCAGCGTCTCGTGCGTCCAGGGGTCGTTGTAGTAGACCGGCATCTCGATGATCCGCGTCTCGATCACCGAGGGCGCGCTCTCGGCCGCGGCCTCCAGCTTCTTCAGCTCGGCCAGCATGTCCTCGGGAGCGATCCGGTCGGGGTCAAACTTGATCTGAAACGAGGCGTTGGCCGGGCAGATCTCGGTCACGCCGTCGATCGCCTTGTCCCGCACCGCATTGGTGATGAAGAGCGCCTTAAAGAAGGCCTCGAGCGACATGCTCTCGTCGACCTCGACGAAGATATGCTCGTCGCCGCCATAGGAATACCGCATCAGTCGGCCACCTCCCTGCCCAGTTCCTGTCCTTCCGACTCGAGCCAGTGCTCGAGCCATGTCGTGTGGAATCGACCTTCCCGCACGTCCGCCTGGCGCGCGAGCGCCCGGTGCAAGTCGCGCGTGGTCGGAATGCCCTCGATGCGCAGCTCGCCCAGCGCCCGGTCGAGCCGCGCCAGCGCCTGCCCGCGATCCTCGTCCCAGACGATGAGCTTGCCCAGCAGCGAGTCGTAGAACGGCGGCACCGTGTAGCCCGGATAGATCATCGTGTCGAAGCGCAC
>SLPP01000284.1 GCA_007131945.1 Paracoccaceae bacterium
CGATCACCTCGGCGTCGCGCATCGACCCGCCGGGCTGGATCACCGCCACGGCACCGGCCTCGGCCGCGGCGAGGAGACCGTCGGCGAAGGGAAAGAAGGCGTCCGAGGCGACGACCGAGCCGCGCGTCGGCGGCTCGGCCAGCCCCAGCGCCTCGGCCATGTCCCGCGCCTTGCGCGCGGCGATGCGGGTCGAATCGACGCGGCTCATCTGCCCGGCGCCGATGCCCACCGTCGCGCCGTCCTTCGCATAGACGATGGCGTTCGACTTCACGTGCTTGGCCACCCGCCAGGCAAACAAGAGATCCGCCATCTCGGTGGCGCTGGGCCGGCGGATCGTCACCACCTTCAGATCGGCCTCGGTGACCATCGCCGCGTCGCGGTCCTGCACCAGGAACCCGCCCGCGACCTGGCGGAAGGCGAGCCCCGCCGCGCGCGGATTGGGCAGGCCGGGCGCGGTCAGCAGCCGCAGGTTGGGCTTCGTCGCGAAATGCTCGATCGCCGCCTGGTCGGCGCCGGGCGCGATCACCACCTCGGTGAAGATCTCGGTGATCGCCTTCGCGGTGGCGAGGTCGAGCTTCATGTTCAGCGCCACGATGCCGCCGAAGGCCGAGGTCCGGTCGCAGTCGAAGGCGCGGCGATAGGCGTCCTCGAGCGTTTCGGCGCGGGCGACGCCGCAGGGATTGGCGTGCTTGATGATGGCGCAGGCCGGGCCGTCGCCGGGCAGGAACTCGGCGACCAGCTCGTAGGCCGCGTCGGTGTCGTTGATGTTGTTGTAGCTCAGCTCCTTGCCCTGGTGCTGGGTGGCGCCGGCGACGCCCGGCCGGTCCGCGCCGTCGGTATAGAAGGCGGCGCGCTGGTGCGGGTTCTCGCCGTAGCGCAGCGACTGGCGCAGCGTCCCGGCGAAGGCGCGCCGGCGCGGCGCGGGCTCGCCGATCGACTCGGCCATCCAGGTCGAGACGGCGGCATCGTAGGCCGCCGTGCGGGCGAAGGCGCGCTGGGCGAGCGTGCGGCGGAAGGGCAGCCGGGTCCGGCCGTCATTCGCGTCCAGTTCCGCCACGAGCGCGGCGTAATCCTCGGGGTCGGTGAGCACCGCGACATGGGCGTGGTTCTTGGCCGCGGCGCGGATCATCGCCGGCCCGCCGATATCGATATTCTCGATCGCCTCGGCCTCACCCGCGCCGCCCGCCACCGTCGCCTCGAACGGGTAGAGGTTGACCACCAGCAGGTCGATCGGCGCGATCCCGTGCGCGACCATCGCGCCGACATGCGCCTCGTCGTCGCGCAGCGCCAGCAGCCCGCCATGGATCTTCGGATGCAGCGTCTTGACGCGGCCGTCCATCATCTCGGGAAAGCCGGTGATCTGGGCGACGTCGCGCACCCCCAGCCCCTCGGCGCGGAGTGTCGCCGCCGTGCCGCCGGTCGAGACAAGTTCGATCCCGCGCGCGGCGAGCGCGTGGGCGAGCTCGCGCAGCCCGGTCTTGTCGGAGACCGAGATCAGCGCGCGGGTGATCGGGGCGAGGTCGGGCATGGGGCACTCTTCGGCGGCTTCGGGTCGGGCCGGGGTCAGTCCGGCAGACCCATCGGGACGATGGCGTCCGGCGGCAGCGCCAGGTCGGTGTCCCGGCCGATGTCGCGGATCGCCAGCGGCGTATCGTGCGCCTTGGCCAGTGTCCAGTTGATCTGGCTCGCGAAACTGTCGATCGCGGCGTGAATGACGATCTGTTGCGCCCGGCGCGGCTCGGACGCGGTCACGTCGAGGTAGTACGAGGGCTCCAGCGCCAGCCGACCCGGCCCGTCGAAGCGGAAGAGCCAGGCCTCGCCCGAGCGCAGGCGGATGGTCACGGTATGGCCGGGCCGGTCGGCCGAGGCCTCGGCCTCGGGATGGAGGTGGAAATGCAGCGCGTAGTCCAGCGCCCGGCCCCGCCCGGCGCCGAGCGCGGCGTTGAACCGCCGCCGGTCGGCGGGGGCGAGCGCGGCCAGCCGGTCCTCGCCCAGAAGCATCCGGCCGTCGGCACTCAGCGCCAGGCCGCGTGAATGCGTCAGCCCGTGCGAGGCCAGCCAGCCGTCATGGCCAAGAAGCAGCGTCGTGCCGTCGCGGTCGCGCGAGCGGTGCAGGGTGACGCTCCGCGGCCCGCCGGTCAGCCGCTCGCGGGCGTCGTCGTCGACCGGGTCGAACCGCGCCGAGGAGATGCCCTCGATCGCCAGGGTCGAATGCGCCTCGGTGGCGCGGCCGGCGCGCTCCCAGGCCGGGCCGAAGAGCGGTGTCGCGCCGCAGCCGACGATCACCGGCCGGCGGTTCGAGGTCAGCTCGAGCGCCAGCGTCGAGGCATGCGCCGCGAGCCCGGCCGCGCCCGAAGGCGGCGGCGCGGCATCGACGATCAGGCTCGTGCGGCCGCCCTGCAGCCGGGCATAGCCCATCGCCTGGCCGGTCGCATCCGGCCCTGCATGGATCAGCGGCGGCTGGCCGTAGAGGGTGAGCGCGCGCTCGAACTGGCCGGGCATCCCCGCCTCGCCGCCGTGGAAGCGCGGCAGCCCGCCATCGGCATGGCGCAAGAGGCGCAGCACCGGCGCGATGCGGTCGAGCGCGTCGATCACCGCCGCCGGCGGCTCGCGCTCGGCGGCGAGCATGGTCGAGGCCGCCCAGGCCAGCTGGGTGAAGATCTCGAGCAGTTCCTCGGGGTTGCGGCTCGCGATCGCGCCCTCGGCGTCGATGTCGCGCGCCGCCGCCTGGCCGAGCCCGGCGGCGGCGGCGGGCAGCAGCGCCTCCAGCCCGTCGAGCCAGAGCGCGGCGGTTATCAACCCGGTCAGCGCCTCGATCCGCGGCAGGCCGGGGCCGGCGAGCGGCCAGCGCCGGGCAAGGAAGCGGGCCTGCCGGCCGAGCGCGGCGCGCAGCGCCGGTTCGGCGGCATCGCGCCGCCCGGCGGTGAGGAGCCCCGCATGCATGATCCAGCGCGTCACCCGCCGGCCGGTCGCCTGCGGCTCCCAGCCGGGGCCGGCGCCGGCGCCGAAACGCGCGATCCAGCCGTCGGTCCAGCCCTGCGCGGCCTTGGTGGCGCGCGCGTCGCCCACCGCGGCGAGGTGGTCGAGCCAGCCGAAACCGTGCAGCGCCTGGGCGAAGCGGATCGTCGGCGGCTCGATCGTCCAGGGATCGGGCGCGGCGAGCCGCGCGTCGCCGAGCGCCCAGTCGCCGCGCGCCAGCCGCTGGCCGAGGCCGTAATGGCCGATGAAGAAGGGCTCGGGCTGGGCGGCGAAGCGCGGCGGCGGGGCGGCATGACCCGCCCGCCAGGCCGCCCAGCGGTGGCCCCATCGGATGCGTCGCGCCCGCCAGTTCCGCGCCATGGCCTCTCCTGCCGCCCCCGCTTCCGGCATAGCCGCTCGACGGGCGCTTGTCACCAGATCCGGTCACCAGATCCGGTCACCCGATCCGGCCGCCCGATCCGCTCAACCGGAGCGTATCAGCCGGGCGATGAAGAAACCGTCGACGCCGCCGCGGCCGGCGAGGTCGTCGGGCCGGGTCCGCCAGCCGTCTTCCGGGGTCGCGCGGCCGAAGGGCGGCGCGGGCAGCGAGTCGATCGCGAGCCCGCCCGCATGGCGCGCGAGCGCCGCGGCGACCTGCGCCTCGCCCTCCTCGCGCAGGAGCGAGCAGGTGCAGAAGACGAGCCGCCCGCCGGGGCGCAGCATCGCGAAGGCGCGGTCGAGCAGCCGCGCCTGCAGCGCGATCAGGCTCTCGAGGTCGGCGGGCCGGCGGACATGCGGCAGGTCCGGGTGGCGGCGGATCGTGCCGGTGGCCGAGCACGGCGCGTCGAGGAGAACCGCGTCGAACGGCGCCGCCGGGCTCCAGTCCAGCGCATCGGCCACCACCACCTCGGCCTCGAGCCCGGTGCGGGCGAGATTGGCGCGCAGCCGCTTCAGGCGCGGCGCGGAGAGATCGAGCGCCGTCACCGCCGCGCCGGTCGCGGCGAGTTGCAGCGTCTTGCCCCCCGGCGCGGCGCAGAGATCGAGCACCCGCATCCCCGGACCGGCCGCCAGCAGGGGCGCGGCAAGCGCGGCGGCGGCGTCCTGCACCCACCAGCGCCCCTCGGCATAGAAGGGCAGGGCCGAGACCTGCGGGCTGCCCGCCAGCCGCAGCGTGCCGCCGGGCAGTTCGTCCACCGGCCCGGCGGCCTCGGCCAGCGCGGCGAGGAGCGCCGCGCGTTCCGCCGCCGGCATCGGCCGCAGGGTCAGGTCGAGCGCCGTCACCGCCGCGCCGGTCGCG
>SLPP01000172.1 GCA_007131945.1 Paracoccaceae bacterium
CGGGTGATGCTGGCGCTCTGGGGGATGCTGGCGCAGTTCAGCTACACCAAGATGGTGATCGTCGTCGACGACGACATCGACCTGCGCGACTGGGACGACATCGCCTGGGCGCTCGCCACCCGCATGGACCCTTCGCGCGACGTGATGGTGCTCGACCGCACGCCGATGGACTATCTCGACTTCGCCTCGCCCGCGCCGGGGCTCGCCGGCAAGCTGGGGATCGACGCCACCACCAAGATCGGCGCCGAGACCGCCCGCGACTGGGGCGCCGTGATGCATCTCGCACCCGGCGACGCGGAATTCGCCGCCGAGATCCTCGCCCGCCACGGGGTCGCGGCATGAGCCGGCGCGTGGTCCTCGGCGTCTCGGGCGCCTCGGGCGCGGTGCTGGCGCTCGCCGTGGCCGAGGCGCTGCGGGCGGCCGGCGCCGAGATCGAACTCGTGCTCTCGCCGAGCGCCCGGCGCACGCTGGCGCTGGAACTGGGCGGCGAGGCCGAGGCCGAACTGCGCGCCCGCGCCGCCCGCGTCCATGCCTGCGGCGATTTCGCCGCCCCCATCGCCTCGGGCTCGGTGCCGGTCGTGGGGATGATCGTCGCGCCCTGCGCCATGCGCTCGCTCGCCGCCATCGCCCACGGGCTCGACGACACGCTGCTCACCCGCGCCGCCGGCGTCCAGCTGAAGGAACGCCGGCCGCTGGTGCTGCTCGCCCGCGAGGCGCCGCTGACGCTGGCGCATCTGCGCGCCATGACCGCCGTGACCGAGATGGGCGGGATCGTCCTGCCGCCGGTCCCGGCCTTCTACCTCAGGCCCGCAAGCGTTGAGGCGATCACCGCCCAGATCGCCGCCCGCGCCGTCGATCTTCTGAAACTGGGCCCGCCCCGGGCCCGCCCCTGGAGCCAGGAAGGAGACCTGCCATGACCGACGCCCCGAACCGCGCCGACGACCTGCCCACGCCGGCACTGATCGAGCATATCCTCGCCCGCTACCACGAGCCCCACCGCGCCGCGCTCGTCGATCTCGTCCCGCTCGCCGCAAGGGTGGAAAGCGTCCATGACGACGCCCCCGCGGGCATCGCCGGCGCGCTCGAGGACCTGCGCGCCGAGCTCGAATCGCACATGATGAAGGAAGAGCGGGTCCTCTTCCCGATGATGCTGAACGGCGGCCATCCGATGATCGGCGCCCCGATCGGCGTCATGCGCCACGAACACGACGCCGCCTCGGCGATGATCGAGGAGCTGCGCGCGCAGACCGGAGGCTTCGCCCTGCCCGAGGGTGCCTGCGGCTCGTGGACGCGGCTCTATACCGGGCTCGACCGGCTGGCGACCGACCTGGCCGAGCATATCCGGCTGGAAAACGAGGTCCTCTTCCCGCGCTTCGAACCCGCCGCGGCCTGACGCGGCCCGCCGCGGGTCTCAGCGCTCGAAGAAACCCTCCTCGGCATCCGTCACGTCGATGCCCAGCGCCTCGAGCCCGGCCTCGAGGTTCTCCGGCAGATGCGGCATGCCCAGCAGGTAATCGGCCGTCGGCGTCGTCGCCTCGGCATAGGCGGTGGCGACCGCGTCGGCGTAATCCTCTGCCTCGAAGGCGCCGCGCCCGACCCAGGCGATGGCGGTCAGATGCGCCTGCTCATCCTCGTTCAGCGCCTCGATGAAGGCGCGCACTTCGGCCGAGCGCTTGGCTTCGCGGGCCTGAAAGATGATGTGCACCACCTTCTTGATGCTGATCTCGGGCGACATCGACACCTCCTTTGCCGGCCGAGTTTCGCCCGAGACCGTCGCCTGCGCAAGCGAAACCGTGCGCGCCCGACCGGTCGGGCGGGACTCGGCCGAATCGGCGTTCAGACGTCGAACCTGACCCCCTGCGCCAGCGGCAGCGCGTCGGAATGGTTCACCGTGTTCGTCGCCCGGCGCATGTAGCCCTTCCAGGCATCCGATCCCGATTCGCGCCCGCCGCCGGTTTCCTTCTCGCCGCCGAAGGCGCCGCCGATCTCGGCGCCCGAGGGGCCGATATTGACGTTCGCGATACCGCAGTCGGAATGCTGCAAGAAGGTCTCGGCCTCGCGCAGGTTCAGCGTGAAGATGCACGACGACAGCCCCTGCGGCACGGCGTTGTGCATCTCGATCGCCTCGTCGAAACCCGAATAGCGCATGACATAGAGGATCGGCGCGAAGGTCTCCTCGCGCACCACCTCGGTCTGGCCCGGCATCTCGACCAGCGCCGGCGCGACATAGGCGCCGCCGAGGCCGGTATCGACGGCCGCGCCGCCATGCACGGCGCCGCCATCGGCCCGCGCTCGCTCGAGTGCCTTCGCCATCCGCTCGCGCGCGGCCATGTCGATCAGCGGGCCGACCAGCGTGCCGGCGGCGCGCGGATCGCCGATCGGCAGGCTGGCATAGGCTTTCTTCAGCCGCCCGACCAGGTCGTCGGCGATGCTCTCGTGCACGATCAGCCGGCGCAGCGAGGTGCAGCGCTGGCCCGCCGTGCCGACGGCGGAAAAGACGATGGCGCGCACCGCCATGTCGAGATCCGCCGAGGGCGCGACGATCATCGCGTTGTTGCCGCCAAGCTCCAGGATCGACCGGCCGAATCGCTCGGCGACCTTCGGCCCCACGATCCGGCCCATCCGCGTCGAGCCGGTGGCGGAGACCAGCGGGATATCGGGCGCGGTGACCAGCGCGTCGCCCACCTCCGCCCCGCCGATGACCAGCTGCACCAGCCCCTCGGGCGCGTCATCGCCGAACCGCGCGACGGCGCGCCTGACGATCTCCATGCAGCTCATCGCCGTCAGCGGCGTCTTGTCCGAGGGCTTCCAGATCACCGGATCGCCGCAGACGAGCGCGAGCGCGGTGTTCCACGACCAGACCGCGACGGGGAAGTTGAAGGCGGTGATGACCGCGCAGGGGCCCAGCGGATGCCAGGTCTCGCGCATCACGTGGCCGGGGCGCTCGGAGGCGATGGTCAGCCCGTAGAGCTGGCGGCTGAGCCCCACGGCGAAGTCGCAGATGTCGATCATCTCCTGCACTTCGCCCAGCCCTTCCGAGGTGATCTTGCCGGCCTCCAGCGTGACGACCGCGCCGAGCGCCTCCTTTGCAGCGCGCAGCTCCTCGCCGATCAGCCGCACCAGTTCCCCCCGCCGCGGCGCGGGCACCTTGCGCCAGGCGGCGAAGGCGTCGTTCGCCCGCTTGCGGATCGCCGGGATCTCGCCCGGCGGCGTCTCGCGCACGCGCGCCACCTCCGCCCCGTCGATGGGCGAATGCACGGCGAGCGTGCCGCCGGTCAGCGCCTCGGCCGTCAGGCCCGCGGCCTTGAGCACCTCTGCATGGGTCATCGGGTCAGTCTCCTTCTGTCGTGACGCGGCCGCGCTGGTCGTCCATCCCCATAGAGACGAGGATCGGCGCGGCCCTCTGCCGGTCCTGGAAATCGGTCTTCGAACGCATCCCCCTCCACTGACACAGGATCAGCGATTGCGCCACCGCCCCGCCGAGCGTCGTGCCCGGACCGGTGACGATGAAGAGGTCGGGGGCGAATTCGCGCGCCGCGCTGCGGATCGCGCGGGTGAAGTCGTAGCTCTCGGTCACCTGGTGGCCGAGCGTATAGTCGTGAAGCGCCGCCGTGTCCGTGGCCCCCGGCCACCAGATCGCCCCGCGCCCGTCGATCAGCGGCAGGTCGGGCTGGGCGAAAAGCTCGGCGCCGAGCCGCGCGCGCCCGGCCTCGGCCACCGGCGCCTGCAGCGCGGTGTGGAAGGCCGCGTGATTGGCCAGCCGCATCGGGAACCGGCCCTGCACCATCGGCACCTCGGCCTCGAAGGCGGCGAGCCCTGCTTCGTTGCCGGCGAGCACCAGCATGCCGCCCAGGTCGATCGACAGCGCCAGCGCGTGGTCGGGCCGGGCGGCGATGCCCGCGACCTGCTCCAGCAACTCGTCCCTGCGCACCGGGTCGTCGCGCCAGTCCTCGGCCATGAACGGATAGATCAGTTGCCCGCCGATCAGATGCTCCTGCATCAGCCGGCCCATCGTGTTCACCACCTCGAACCCGCCCCCGGCCGACAGCGCCCCGGCACAGGCGAGCGCCGAGTACCAGCCCATCGAGTTGCCGGTGACCGCCACCACCTCGACGCCGCGAAGCGCGCGGAAATCGGCCAGCGTGCAGGCATAGATCAGCGCCGAGGCATTGTCGCCGCGCGTGTGCCGCGCCACCGAATAGCGCCCCGCGCCGTCGAGCGCCGACAGCGTTTCCTGCCCCAGCGCGGCGCGC
>SLPP01000318.1 GCA_007131945.1 Paracoccaceae bacterium
AATGCATGGCCAGCATCGGCGAGACGCGGCTGACCATCGTGGACTGCATGGTGCTGCACGCGGTCTGCCACCGGGCCCGCTCGACCCGGGTGAACGACATCGGTTTCGTGCTGAACATGGACGACAGCCATGTAGTTGCCTATTCCATCCGCAAGCTGGAAAAGCTGCAGCTTCTGGATTCGGTGCGGCGGGGGAAGGAGAAGTTCTACCGCGCCTCGCCGGCGGGGGCGGAACTGGTGGCCGGTTACCGTGCGGTGCGCGACGAACTGCTGATCGAGGCGCTGGCCCATTACCCCGGCACCGCCAGCGAGATCGCCGAGGCGACCGACACGGTTCGGGCGCTGGCGGGCTTCTACGATCAGTCGGCGCGCCGCGCGGCCGTCACGCTCTGACCGGGCCGCTTCCGGGCGGGTGGGGATCGCGCGGCGCGCGGCTATGCACCCTATGCCGGAAATCGGGTGGGCCAAGGGCTTGTCGATCAGGGCCACCCGCTCGGGTCCGGACCCCGCCTGCGCAACCTTCTGCGAACCGGGGGCGCCGACTTTTTCGGTTCCGACATCGTGCCCGGACAGGCGGATCTCGGCATGTCGACCGGCGTGGTCGCGTATACCTGAACCACCAACCCGGCCACCGGCCAGCCCTGGGCGGCGAGCGACATCACCACCATCTAGGGAGGCTTCGAGAGCCGGCCGGGTGCGTCGTGACCCTCGGGGATCTGCACATCCTGCTGCACATGGTGCTGCACATCCCGATGCACTCCTGTCTGTAGGAGATTCATTTTCTGTGGATAAATAAGGGGTTCCGATCCGGCTACTCGCTCCAGCCTTTCCTCATTCGACCCTCGTGAACCCTTGAAAACGCGGGAGACTCCGAGGGTGGCGGTCGGGCCAAGGCGTGCACTCCGAGGACCAGCCCGTTCCGGAACCTGATCGGCGTTGTCGGTGACATCGCCATCGACAGGCGCACCCGGGACGACCCGCTGCGTCACGCCGCCAGCCGGCGGCGGCAGTAGCAGGAGGCGCGGATCGGGATCTCGGCACGGGCGGCCGCGCGGTCGAGCTGGGCGCGGATGTGCCGCGCCTCGACTTCCTCGCCGCGGCGGGCGAGGCATTCGTGCAGGCCGTGCAGGCTCCAGACGTTCTGCGGATGCTGGCAGGCGCGGGCGAGCGTCGGGTCGAGGCCGAGATCGGCGCGGTAAACCGCCTCGGCCTCGTCGAGCCGGCCCTGTTCCAGAAGCAGCGCGCCGAGCGCGTGGCGGGCGGGCTGCATCCAGCCCCAGGGCTCGTCATAGGGCAGGTTGTCGTCGCGCCGCACCGCCTCGCGCAGATGCGCGAAGGCGGCGTCAACGTTGCCTTTGTGGTATTCCAGTTCGCCCAGCATCATCGCCTCGGCCACGCCGAGGATGTCGCGGCAGGTGTTGTTGAAGAGCATCCGGCTTTCCGGCACCGCCGCCTGCGCCGCGGCGAAGGCGTCGCGCTCGGCCTCGGCCCCGGCGGTCTCGCCGAGATTGGCGAGCGCGATGGTGCGCGCGTAGCGCATCAGCGCGGTGGTCATGGCGTAGAGCTCGGCATCCTCGGGCAGGGGCTGGTCGAGGATCTCGCGCCACATGCCGAAGCGGATGAAGACGTGCTGCTTCATCGGCACGAAGGCCTCGAACCAGTCGGCGAGCGGGCGCAGGACCGGCTCGGGCAGGCTGGCGGCAAGCTCGTCGGCGGTCTCGAGCGCCGGGCCGGGCTGGCCGAGGAACATCGCGCCGTAGATCTTGAAGTGGTAGTTGTGGCAGCGATAGACGGTGTAGAAGCCGCCGGTCCCCTCGCGGTCGACCCAGCGGCGGTCGGCCTCGATGGCGCGGGCGTTGCGCTCGACGACACGCAGGTAGTCGCCGCAGAGCACGTCGATATGCGTGCCCATGTGGATCAGGTGGCCGGCATCGGGGGCGAGGTCGCAAAGCCGGTCGCCGTGGCGCAGGGCGCGTTCGGGATGCGGCGACATCTCCATCAGGTGGATGTACATGTGCAGGAGGCCGGGATGGTCCCAGCCGCCGGGCAGCGCGATGGCGCGTTCGAGGATGGCCTGCGCCTCGAGCGTGTCGGCGCCCTCGGCCGGCCTGCCGCCGCGCAGGTCCCAGAGCTGCCAGGGCGTGCGGTTCATCAGCGCCTCGGCGGTCAGCGCGGCGATGTCGGGATCGTCGGGATGCGCCCTGTGCACCGCCCGCATCGCATCGGCGAAGGCGTCGTTCCAGGGGGCGAATTCCTCGACCGGGCTGTCGGGGCAGCGGGTCGGCAGCGCCTCGATCAGCGCCCGGTCGGCGGGCGACTGGCGGTCGGCGAGCGCCCGCGCCGCGGCGATCGCCGCCTGCGCGCGGGCCACCGTTTCGGCCTTCTCCTCGGGCTCGAACGCCTCCCAGGGCTTGTTGTAGTTCGGCCCGACGGCATAGGCGATGCCCCACTGCGCCATCGCGCAATCGGGATCGGCGGTCAGCGCGCGCTCGAAACAGGCCACCGCCTCCTCGTGGTGGTAGGCGTAGAGCCAGACGAGGCCGCGGTCGAACCAGGTCTGCGCCTCGGCCGAGGCGGTGGTGACCTTGCGGTGATGCCTGCCGAGATCGTAGTAGTCCATCTGCTTTCCCTCCCGTGATCCCCTGAGTCGCACCGCGCGAGGCTAGCACGATTCGCGGCCGCTGTGCGCGGGGCCGGGTCGAGATGGGGCCGGGTTTGGGCCTAGCGCAGGCCGAGATCGGCGAGGGCGGCGCTGAGTGCCGGGGGCAGGGGGTCGTCGCCCTCGCGCGGCGCGGGCAGGTCGCGCGGCGCGTCCCCGGGCCTGAGATAGCGCCAGCCCTGGAAGGGGCGGCGCGGCTGCGGCTCGGTGCGCACCACATCGGGGTCGAGGACGAGGCCGCAGCGGGTGATGCCGTCGGCGCCCGGCACCTCGTCGAGCCGCAGGATGCGCTGGCGGGCGAGCACGAGCCCCTTGAACACCCAGTAGAGCGAGCCGCCGTCGAGCACCTCGTCCGCGCGGCGCGGCCACATCCGGGTGACGTGGCGCGGCAGGCCATCGGGGTTCTGCGCGGCGCGGGTCTTCTGCCAGGCGATCAGCTCCTCGACCGCCTCGGCGCCGACGCAGAGCTTGAGGATGTGGATCGTCATCGCGGGTCCGGGCGGTCTGCTGGCGTGGTTCGTCGTGGCGTGTCGGGGCGGCGTGTCGGGCGGGCGGGTAGTCGAGAGGTAGCGCCGCGGGCGGGGGAAGGAAAGCCCCTGGCGCGCCGCATCGGGCGTTGACCGGGGCGGGTTCGGGGCGTATCTTGTTTTGTCCCCCCGCATGGCCACAGGATTTGCCCATGACCCGCTTCGCCGCCCCCATCGCCGAGCAGATCTGGGACATGAAGTACCGCCTCAAGGCGGCCGATGGCACGCCCGTCGACGGCACGGTCGAGGATACCTGGCGGCGCATCGCCCGGGCGCTGGCCGCGGTCGAGGCGGAGCCGGCGAAATGGGAGGAGCCCTTCTACCGCGCGCTCGAGGATTTCCGCTACCTGCCGGCGGGGCGGATCACGGCGGGCGCCGGGACCGGGCGGTCGGTGACGCTGTTCAACTGCTTCGTCATGGGCACGATCCCCGACAGCATGGCCGGCATCTTCGACATGCTCAAGGAGGCGGCGCTGACCATGCAGCAGGGCGGCGGGATCGGCTACGACTTCTCGACCATCCGGCCGCGCGGGGCGCCGGTCTCGGGGGTGGCCGCCGATGCTTCGGGGCCGCTTTCGTTCATGGATGTCTGGGACGCGATGTGCCGCACGATCATGTCGGCGGGCTCGCGCCGCGGCGCGATGATGGCGACGATGCGCTGCGACCACCCCGATATCGAGGCGTTCATCACCGCCAAGCAGGACGCGGCGCGGCTGCGGATGTTCAACCTCTCGGTGCTGGTCAGCGACGCCTTCATGGCGGCGGTGCGCGACGGCGGGCCCTGGGACCTGGTTTTCGGGGACAGGGTCTGGCGCACGGTCGAGGCGCGCGACCTGTGGAACCGGATCATGCGCGCGACCTACGACTATGCCGAGCCGGGCGTGATCTTCATCGACCGGATCAACGCCGCGAACAACCTGAACTACTGCGAGACGATCGCCGCGACCAATCCCTGCGGCGAGCAGCCGCTGCCGCCCTACGGCGCCTGCCTGCTCGGCTCGGTCAACCTCGCCCGGCTGGTCGCCGACCCGTTCTCGGATGACGCGCGGGTGGACGAGG
>SLPP01000101.1 GCA_007131945.1 Paracoccaceae bacterium
CCTCCGGCTCGATGCCGATGGCGGCAAGGCCGGCCTCGGTGATACGCAGCAGGATCGCCCGGCCCTCGGCGTCGTTGCGCCAGATGCGGTTGAGCGCCGCGTCGGCTTTGGTCTGGCTGTCAGTTGCCGTCTCCGTGCGAGCGAACGGTGTTGTAGTGGCGGCGCCAACCCAATACGGTTGAAGAGGTTGATCCAATGGTGGGCTTCCTGAGCCGAAAAGGCGAAACGTTTGGGAGGGAAATATGGCCGTCGCCACTCGCTTTCTAAGGCGCATCATCTTGGTGATGCTAGGTTCATCGATGGTGGCCGGCGCTGCGTTTGCGGCTGAAGGCTATCCGACCGTGGCACGGGTAGACTACGTTCTCGCCTGCATGGCCGCGAATGGCCAAGACTTCCTTACTATGCAGCGTTGCTCGTGCAGCATCGACAGTATCGCTGAGGCGATCCCGTTCGAGATTTACGAGCAGATCGAGACGATCCAGCGGATGCGCCAAGGCCGGGGTGAGCTTGCGCTTCTGTTCCGAACCTCACCGCGACTCGAGGAGAAGATGCAGGTGTTCGGGCAGGCCCAGATCGAGGCTGACCTCAAGTGTTTCTGAGGCGCCTCTCGGGATTCGGGGCTGCTGTGTTCGCGATAGCGCAGGCGGCCGCGGCATCGGAGCGCGACCTTGCGAGCGGCGAACGGGTGTTCCGGAACCAGTGCATGGGGTGCCACTCGATCGAACAGGGGCGGAATCGGGCTGGACCGACACTTCATGGGCTGTTCGGCCGGGTATCGGGGACGCTTGTTGGTTTCAACTTTTCCGAGCCGATGCGTGAGGCGGCGATCGAGTGGGATCAAGAGACGCTAGACGCCTTCCTTGCGGACCCTGAAACCTTGGTGCCCGGCACCAGGATGGTGTTCTGGGGGCTGCGCCCGGACGATCGGCGGCGGGTGGTCGCCTACCTGAAGGCGGTGGCGGAGTAGACTGCGCATGGACTCGAGTTTGAGAGCCGCTTGACTGATCGCTGTGAGCCCATTGGATACGCGGCCGCATTGCGGCCACGGTCCGCCCTCACCGAGATATGCGCAGAAGTTGGTGACGCCTGATCAGGCGGCGTTTTGAAGGTGGCGGAGGCCGTCGCGGAACTCAACCCCTGCGATGACCTCTGGAAGGCGGTTCTGGCCGTCGAGTCTGCGCCATTTCTTCTGCGCCGACATCATCAGCTTGAACGCCATGGCCAGGCCGGTCTTGCGGCTGAGGCACCCCTTGGTGCGTTTCGTGCGATGCCGGACGGTGGCGAAGGTGCTTTCGATCGGATTCGACGTCCGGATGTGTTTCCAATGTTCAGGGGGGAAATCGTAGAAGGTCAGCAGCACGTCCCGGTCCTTGACCAGCTTGGCGACCGCCTTTTCCCATTTCACGCCATAGGTTGCGACGAAGTAATCGAAGGCGACGTTTGCTTCGGCTTTCGTCTCGGCCTGCCAGATGTCGTGCAGATGGCCCTTCGCCTTGGCCTGCACCGATTTCGGCATCGCGTTGAGCACGTTCATGGTCTTGTGAACCCAGCACCGCTGCTCCCGCGTCGTCGCGAAGACCTCGCGCAGGGCAGCCCAGAACCCCAGGGCGCCATCGCCGATCGCCAGCTTCGGATCGTGTTTCAAGCCGCGGCGCTTGAGATCAAGGAGCACCTCGCGCCAGCTCTGCGTGCTTTCGCGGAAGCCGTCAGTCATGGCCAGAAGCTCCTTGCGGCCGTATTCATCGGCACCCACGATTACCAGAACACATTGCTTTTCCTCAGCCATTCGCGGCTTGAAGTAGACGCCATCGGCCCAGATGTAGAGAAATCGCCGCGTGCCGAGATCGCGTTTCTGCCAGGTTTCATAGTCGGTCCACCAATCGGCCTTCAGCCGCGTGACGGCCTTCGCCGACAGGCCCTTGGCATTCGGGCCCAGCAGCGCCTCCAGCGCCTCGGTGAAGTCGCCCGTGGACACGCCCTTGAGATAGAGCCACGGCAGCAACTCCTCAACCGATCTCGCCTTGCGCAGATACCTCGGCAGGATGCTGGGTGTGAAGGTGATCTTGTCTTCGCCCGGCTTACGATCCCGCACCCGCGGCACCTTCACGGGCACCGGCCCAATGCCGGTCATCACCTCGCGTTCCGGCAGGTGACCATGACGGACCAAGCGCGCCCGCCCGTCTTCGAGCCGTTCCCCGGAAAACGCGGCCATGAGCGCGGCCAGCTCGGCGTGGATCGCCTGTTCAATCAGCTTGCGTGCGCCATTGCGCAGGACGTCAGTGAACGCGTCGGAGCTAAATCCCGATGGATCGGGCAGTTGAGTGATGGTAGTCTCTGGCATGTGGCATATCCTTTTCTCGGCAGAGAATTGACGGCGACTCGACACCGCCTTGATATGCCGCCCCTCTGGGCATCACCAACTTTCGCGCGTTTCTCGCCCTCACCTCGACGATCTTTATGCGCGTGGCCTGAAACGGCCCAAATCCTCGCGAACGACCAACGCGATCGAGCGGCTCAACGACGAGTTCCGGCGCCGGATCAAGACCCAGACCTTGCTGCCCTGCGCCGAGACCGTGCCAATGCTGTTCTGGGCGCAGCTCGCTTCCGGCCAGATCCAGATGCGAATGGTCGACGGCTGGGAAACGCTCTCTCATACGTCTTCCGGTTGATCAGTTTGCTGCGACAGGGTTTGGCCACCAGCGGAAGCCGGTCTGGCTGCGGACGAGTTCTCGATCGTTGCCGAGAGTTATGCAGCGCTCGGCGACGACGGCATCGAGTTCGGCCAGGCTGTCGAAGTGGCGGTTGACGATCGGCGCGTCGACATGGACCCAGAGGGTCTCGGCCGGCTGAAGCTCGGGGGTGTAGGGTGGGAGGTGAACGAGGCGGATGCCCTCGGGCACGGCGAGCGGCGCGGTGTGCCAGCCGGCGCCGTCGAGAACGAGGATGATGATCCGGTCGCGCCCTGCGCCAGCCTCGCGGGCGAAGAGCGCGAGGGTGCTCTCGAACAGGTCCTTGTCGACCCCGGTCCCGAGATGACCTGCAGCTCTCGCCCGTTGCCGGCGAGACGAAGGCGGTGACGTAGAGCCATTCGAAGCGGTGGTGGACGCGGGCGACGGGGCGCTGGCCGCGCGGCGCCCAGACCCGCCGCAGGATCGGCTTCAGTCCGATGCGGTGCTCGTCGGTGGCCCAGGATCGAACGGGGACCTCGATGACTGCGCCGGGATGGCGCGCCGTCTCCTCGGCGACGATTTCGGCGCGTTCTTTTTGAACGCCTCCCGCTCTTCAGGCGTCGCTGCCCTTGCATGTTGCGGCCGCGGCCGCTGGGTGGTCCAGCCGATGGCACGCAGCGCCTCCCAGCCGCGCTGCGCGGCCACCGAGGCCAGTCCGAGTTCGCCGGCCATGACCGCCGCCGCCATCTTCGCCGTCCACACCCCACCGTCGTCGGGCGGGGTCTTCACCCGCGCGCGCAGCATCGCAAGCACCTCGGGCGTCAGGAGGGTCGGCCGGGCACCGCTGCCGCAGCGCCGGTCGCCCAGGCTCGACGGACCGAAGTGGTTGTAGCGCTCGACAAGTTCCTCGACCCAATGCCGCTTGAGGCCGGCCAGCCGCGCCACCTCGGCGCAGCTCCGCCCCTCTGCCAGCAGCCAGATCACCTGGAAATGCCGCGCCAGCGTCGCATCCTGGTTCGCTCGCCAGCCCGCCTGAAGCTCGCCGACGCCGAGATGATCCACAACCTGCACCATGCCTGCCCCCTGCGGTGTCGTTGGGCAGAACACTATAGCATTCGATTCCCGCCGGGAATCCTCACCGCCGCGAGTCAATCAGCCGGAAGCCGTATCAGCCCATCGAACCCATGCCCTTTGACCTCGCAGCCTGAGAAACCGATCATCCTTCACGTGCCCGGAGCACGCCGTCAGGAATTACCACAGCATTCGCGACACGACCCGGCGCAGTGCGTCTCGCTGTTTCTTCCTCGGGTTCTTCATTCTTGTGTTGCGGTCTTGCGGGCCATCATGCCGCGGGCGGGATTGTACCCGAGGATTGCAAGCGCCAGCAGCACCGCACTGGTGGCGACGACGATGCCGGTGGCCTCCCAGTTGAACTGGCTGTAAAGCGCAAAGCGGATCATCTCCACGGCATGGGTGAAGGGGTTCAGCTCGGCGACTCGGGCGATCAGCGGGCTCGCCTCTCGCAGGCGCCAGATCGGATAGAGCGCCGAGGACAGGAAGAACATCGGGAAGATCACGAAGTTCATCACCCCCGCGAAATTCTCAAGCTGTTTGATGAAGGACGACAGCAACAGGCCCAGCGAACCGACCATGAGCCCGGTCAGGAACAGTGCCGGTAGGATCATCAGAAAGCCGTTTGTCGGCAGACGGATGCCATAGAGCGAGGCGATCAGAAGAAAGGCATAGACCTGCACGATGGAGACAAGCGTGCCCGCGACCAGCTTGGCCACCAGCAGGAAGCCCCGCGGCAGGGGGCTGACGAGCAGCACCCGCATCGAACCCATCTCGCGGTCGTAGACCATCGACAGCGAGCTCTGCATGCCGTTGAACAGCTGCACCATCCCGATCAGGCCGGGGATGATGTAGACCTCGTAGAGGATGTAGGTCTGGTACGGCGGCGAGATCGCGACGCCCAGCGCCATGCGGAAGCCCGCGGCAAAGACGATCAGCCAGACCAGCGGCCGCACGAGCGCTGCAACGAAGCGCCCGCGTTGCTGCACGAAGCGCAGAAGCTCGCGCCACACCACGCCCCAGAAGCAGCGCAGGTAGATCATGCCGCCATGCCCGTGAGCGCCTCAAAGGCGGCGGCGATGGAGGCGACGCGCGCCTCGGCGGTGACGGCGGCGACACTGCCATGGGCCTTGATCCGGCCGCGGTCCAGCACGACGACGGTGTCGCCGTCATGGACCTCGTCGATCAGGTGGGTGGCCCAAAGCACCGCGACGCCATCCTCGGCCGCAAGCCGGTGCACATGGGTCACAAGGTCCCGGCGGCTCCGGATGTCCAGTCCGACCGTGGGCTCGTCGAGCAGCAGCAGGCGCGGGGCGTGGATCAGCGCCCGGGCGATCTCGACCCGCCGGCGCTGCCCGCCCGACAGGGTACGGACCCGGTCGCGCAGACGCCCGGCCATGCCGACGCGGTCGAGCTTCTCTGCAATGCGCTCGTTCGCGAGGCGACCGGGCATCCCGTGCAGCGCCGCGTGATAGGCGAGGTTCTGACCCACGGTGAGGTCGAGGTCCAGCGTCGGCTGCTGGAACACGACGCCGAGCCGGGCAAGCGCCGCGCGCGGCTCGGATCGCACGTCGTGGCCGTCGATCGCGATGCTACCCACCCGGCGGTCGTACAAGCGCGTGACGAGGGAAAAGAGCGTGGTCTTGCCCGCGCCATTGGGCCCGAGCAACACAACGAACTCGCCCCGCGCGATGGCAAGGCCGATGCCATCGAGCACCGGTCTGCCCGAGTAGCTGAAGCTAAGGCCAGCGATCTCGAGGGCGGCGGGTGCCGGCCGGTGCCCTTCGGCGCACACGCTGCGCGGATCGTCCACCGGCCCGGCCATCAGTCAACCACGATCACACCCCACGGGAACCGGCCCACCGGGATCGAGCGCACCGGCTCCAGCCTCTCGACATCGATCATGGTGACGTCTCCGCTCACGCCATTGGTGGTAAACAGGCGGGTCTCGTCGCGGCTGAGCGCCAAGTGCCAAGGCCGCTGCCCGACGAGAAGGTAGTCCAGCACTTCGAAGCTGCCCTGATCGACTACGGCAATGCGGTTCGAGGGACCGAGGGCGACGAAGCCATAGCGGCCGTCCGATGTCAACTCCACGCCCACCGCCTGCACCGCCTCGCGCGGCACGCCCGGCACGTCGAAGATGATCGTGTGGATGATCTCGAACTCGTCCATGTCGATCACCGACACCGTGGCGCCGATCTCGGACGAGACCCAGACCTGCGCGCCGTCCTTGGTGAACTCGGCGTGGCGGGGCCGGGCGTCCACCAGGATGTTGTGCTCAATCTGCATGGTCTCGGTATTGATGAAATGCGCGAAGTTCGAGGTCTCTGTGGTGCTAACCACCCAAGCGCCGTCGGGGCTTACGGCGATGCCCTCGGGTTCGACTCCCACGGGGATCTCGGTCACGCGGGTGCGGGCCTCATAGTCGAGGACGGTGACGATGTTGTCGTCCTCGTTCGAGATATAGATATAGGGCCGGTTGGGGTCGACGCGGATCACCTCCGGGTCGGGGCCCGAAGCGAGACTGGCGGTGACTTGGTGGGTTTCCACATCGATCACATCCAGTACTCCATCGTCGCCGGCGGCGACGAACAGCATGGTGCCATCGTTGCTCAGCGCCATGGCGCGGGGGCGCCGGCTGACCTCGATGGTGTCGATGACCTCGAGGGTTTCGCCATCGATCACCGACAGCGTGTTGTCGACCTCGTTAGAGATGAAGATCTTTTCGGCCAGCGCGGGCGGGGCGACGACGAAGGCAGCGGTGACGGCTGCGATCAGGGTCCGGGGTTCGGGCATGTCTGTCCTCTCTGGGTTTGCGGTGGCGCGGCGATCCCCGCCGCCGCGCGAATGGGTCAGCGGGCGCAGCCGGTCTCGGGCGCGTCGTGGCCAAGCGTGTCGAGCGGGCTGGACGGATGCAGGAAGCCTTCCTGCGGCGAGACCGAGGCGACCATGCGCGGGCCGGTGACGAGGATCGGCTGGCGCAGCTGGCGGTCCCAGGATCGGAAGCTGACGGGGTCGCCCATATAGACCCCAAGTTCGAAGCGGTCGCTCATGATGTAGTCCACCACCTCGTTCAGCATGGCTGACCTGGTGCGGGTGGCACCTTCGCCGATGGCCCGCACCGCGACCCAGGCGGCGAAATCGGTGGGGGTCATCCAGCGCCCGGCCAGCGCCTCGAAACGGCGGTGCAACTGCACGGCGCCCCAGCTTTCATGAGCGCGGTGCCATGCGGTTGGGATCAGCCCCTGGGTGCCCGCCACCGGCCGCGGCCGCCAGGTCTGATAGGGAAAATACTCGCCGAAATAGTCGGTCTCGTCGATCACGATCAGGATGTCGTGGTCGGGCAGATCCTGCAGGAAAACCGGCACCTCGCGCTGGATGGCGTGGAAACCGCCCTCGGCCCGGCGGGCGAGCGCGGTGTGCGGCCATTGCAACTCGCCGGAGATCCGGCCGCCGAACCGCACGGCCGCGCGGCGGAAGGCGTCGGCGAGGAGACGGTCCTCGTCGGAATTGCCGACCACGAGCGCCCAGGTCTGCCAGCGCTTGAAGACGAAGAACTGGGCGAGCGCGTCGGCCAGCATCGCCCGGCTGGGCGTGGTATGGTAGAGGTTGGCGTGGCACTCCTCGTTGCGTAGGGAGTCGTCGGGGCTGCCGGCATTGAAGATCACCACGCCGCCCGCCGCGTCGGTCGCCAGGATGTCGCGCAGGCGGTCTGCGGGCAAGGCCGAGACGATCCAATTCGCGCCGTCGTCCACGAGGCCCCGGAAGGCCTCGGCCGCGTCACCGTCGCGCGCGACGATCACCTCCTCCAGCAGGAACTCCTGGTTCATGAACTGGCCGGTGGCATTGTTGTCCGCGACCGCCAGCCGCGCGCCCTGCACGCCGTCGTCGTCGATGACCGGATCGAGCAGCGAGACCGGCTCCTGCATGCCCCGTTCAAGACCGATGAAGCCGATGCGGATCTGGTCGGCCGCACTGACCGGCGCTGCGATCAGGCCCAGCCAAAGCGTGGCCGCCAGCGTCGCGCCGCCAAGGCGTGCCCTTTCGGGTCGAAAAACCCCGAACATATCCCCTCCCCTGGTTCGTCCGGTCATGGTAGCGCGGGCCGAAAGGCCCGCGCGAGTCAGTTTCTGGATTCCACAATGATCGTGCCGACCATGCCGCGTTCGCGCATGCCGCGCACCCCGAACTCGTATGTGCCGGGCCGGATCGCGACGAAGAACAGTTCGGCCTCGCCGGCGGCCTCGAACTCGATCTCGTCCAGCGTGGCGGTCTTGATCTCAATGTCGCCAACCTCGACCTTGCGGATCCAGATGTTGCGGAAGAACTCTGGTGCGACGAGCCCATATTCGAAATCCGTGTCGGCGCGGATCACCCAGCGATAGCCCTGCCCCACCGCCAGCCGGTATTCCCGCGGCTCCATGAAGAAGTCGTTGTCTGCGCTGCCGAGAACCAGGGGCTCGAGCCGTTCGAGGCTGTGGATCGCCGGGTCGAAGAACTGGGCCTGCGCCCCCGTCACCGACAGCGCCAGCCCTAGGGCCGCCCCGGCTGCCGCACCGAATATCCTTGTACGTAGTTGCATTCTCTCCTCCTCCCGTGGGTGTTTATGTTCAAAGTTCAGCCTGAATTGCCCGCACGATGCGGCTCAGCCGCTCCTCCAGCAGATAAGGCTGCAGGCAGAGCGTCCGCAGCGCCCCCTGCCGGTCCTCGAACACGCGGCGTTCCCAGTGCAGTTCGTTTTCCAGCCGCTCGACCATCGCGGAGTCGGTGTCCGGGTCGCGACGGGCCTGTTCGAGCTGGTCGACGATGGCGCCCACCCGTTCCAGCCGGCCGACTTGCCCGCGCGAGTAGCGCAGGATCGCGTCGATGGTCTGGGTCCGCTCGCGCGAGATGACCTCGAATATCCCGGCGAAGAGCAGCGTCAGCTTGTGCTCCCGGTCACCCTCGACATTCTCCAGATAGCTCCTGATCGCCTCGACGGCTTCATCCGTCGACGTTTCGCGCGCGGCGGCGACCCGCACGATACGGCTGATCTCGGGATCGCTCCACCAGGTCTCTTCGAGTTCGTCGATCGATGGCCCGGTCCAGATCGTGCCCCAGGCGAGTTCAGGTACCAGGCGCTGGACGCAGGGCCAGTCGGGTGGCCCGCCTGCGGCGCGCTGAGCCTCGGCTGTTGTTCCCGCCAAGGTTATTGCGGCGAGTGCCAGCCCGGCGGCAGCGGCGGCGGAGCGAATGCGGGCGCGGGTCCATTCAATCATTCGGCGCCTCCTTCCGCGAGGACGAGCGGAGCGCCGCGGGCATCGAGCAGCGGCACGCCGTATTCTGCGAGGATCTGGTTTATCTCGTTCTGGCGGCGATCGATGAAGTCGTTGATCCAGTCCTTCCACAGCGGTTCGTTGCGCCGGATTCCCATGGTGATCCTGAAGTCGAGCCGGGCGCCCGAGGGGTCCGGCACGGCGAGGGGCGCGACCTTGAGCGGCGGGTCGTACTGCTGGGCGAACCAACCGGCGATCGGACCCCAGAGAACCGCCGCCTCGGTTACGCCTTCCGCCACATCCTCGATCGCCTCGCGCACCGGGTTGATGGCGCGCGTATCGACCATGAGCTGGTAGCTTTTCACCTGCGCGCCCGCCTGGCGCAGAGGCACGACTGGCGGCGTGTCGGTGACCACACCGATCCGACGCCCGCGGAGTGCCTCATCGACCAGGTTTGCGACCTCAAGGTCGGACTCCGCCGACATCACAACGGTGTAGGTCGAGCGGAAATAGGCGTTGGTGTTCTGCACGAGTTCGTAGCCGGCGGCGACCCCGATGATGACGTCGCAGACCCGAAGCTGTAGTGTGTTCCGGACGAAGCCCATGATCTGGGGAGCGAAGACGTAGCGCAACTCCACGCCGAGATCCTCGGCCATCAACTCGGCGATCCGGTTCTCGAAGCCTTCTCCCGCATCGTTCGAGAACGGCATGTTGTTGCCGTCGGCGCATACCCGAACCGACCCGCGCTCGATGAGTTCCGGCGGCCCTGCCAGCGCCGGTACAGCGAGCCACGACAACAACGCGGCCACCACGGCCCTCATGCTAAGCGGCGAGATGGCGCGGCTGCTCGAACCCGGTGGTAGAAGCGCCTCTCTCCCTTTCCGGCGACTCATGGCGTCATTCGGACCCTTGCGTGTCACCATTCTCCTCGAGCAGCCGGGGCCGGCCGCGCGGCAGTCCGCCTTCGACGCGGGCGCCGAGATAGTTCCAAATGTCTACCACATGCGACATCACCCGGGGGTCGTCTGCAAAGGACGGCATGACCATTCCCGGCCTGAAGCTGAGTCCCTCGGCAATCGAAATCGCGAAATCTTCGAAGGAACGCCGCTCCGCCGCCCGCAGCAAGCTCGGCGCAAAGGACGAACCAAGGCCGTCGGGCCCGTGGCAGGCCATGCATGAACCGGTGTAGACTTCCCAACCCCTCATCGTGCTGGCATCGACCCGACCGTTCTCCACCACGAATTCGAACTTTCCGCTGGCTTCCGCCTCCTCAGCAAGTCCCGCCTGGCCCCAGGCGAGCGCCAATGCCAGAGCGCCCACCAACGTCGCCACGTTTGCCTTCGTTATTCCAATCATTGCTTCCCCTGGCCATTCTTCCGACGATCTTCGCCGTCCCTGCACCCACATTTGTTCGAGTTTGTCGCGATGCTAGCGAAGGCAACGGCCACAGGCCATCTCTCGCGCCACTTGCATGAATCACATCACCGACAGAAGAACGGGGCGGCCTCGCTGCCGCCCCGTTTTTCGCTCAGTTATCAGGAAGTTCGAATACGGTCAGCACACCGCCGAGGTTGGTGTAGTCCGACAGAGCGGCGAATACACCGACGGCGCCGAGACCCTCTTCCGGATCGGTGAGCCCGGCTGCGAGGCCGATGCCTGCCCAGCCCCCGACGCCCGACAGAATGGCGACGTACTGCTTGCCTTCATGCATGAAGGTATTGACGTTGCCGATGATCCCGGACGGGGTCTTGAAGCTCCACAGTTCCTCGCCGGTCTCGATGTCGACCGCCCGCACCCAGCCCTCGAGCGTGCCGTAGAAGGCCAGATCGCCCGCCGTGGCCAGCGCGCCCGACCAGACCGCGAAGGTCTCGTCGATCTCCCAGACCATCTCCATGCTGACCGGGTCCCAGGCGATGAAGCTGCCAAGCCCGCCATGGCTGTGCTCGAGGGGCGAGGGCATCATGGTCAGCGTCGCGCCGACATACGGCTGCCCGGCGATATATTCGACCTGGTAGGGCTCGTAGTTCATGCAGATCCGGTTGATGCCGGAGACGATGATCCCGCGCCCCGGATGCCAGGCCGAGGGCTGCATGTTCTTCGCGCCCATCGCGGTGGGGCAGATGTCGGTCGTGTTGACGTTCACGCCCTGCGCAAAGGTGCTGAACTCGGGGTCGACCACCGGCCGCCAGGTGTCGGTGTCGTAATGGGTCGCCCAGTTGGTCTCTGACGCGAACTTCTCGATCTTGATCGGCACGCCGGTCTCGCGGTCGATCAGCATGGCAAAGCCGGTGCGGTCGATGATGTGCAGCGCCTTGCGCATCTCGCCGTCGACCTCGACATCGATCAGCACGTTCTCGTTGACGCCGTCATAGTCCCATTCGTCGAACGGAACCTTCTGGTAGACCCAGGCGACCTCGCCGGTATCGGCGTCGCGCGCGAAGACCGAGATGGAGTACTTGTTGTCTGCGGGCTCGCCGTCGATGGTGCGCTGGTCGGGGTTCCAGGTGCCGGGGTTGCCGGTGCCGTAGTAGATCAGGTTCAGCTCGGGGTCATAGGTAATCCAGCCCCAGACCGTCCCACCGCCGATCTCCCATTCGCCCTCGGGATAGGTGTTGATCCCGAGATCCTCGGCAATCGGTTCGCCCAGCATGCGCGAGTTCGACGTGATCAGCACCTCGTTGTCCGGGCCGGTGGAATAGCCGCGCCAGACCCGTTCGCCGGTCTCGATGTCATAAGCGGTGACATGGCCGCGGACGCCGAACTCGCCGCCCGAATTGCCCACGATGACCTTGTTGCCGACCACCAGCGGCGACATCGTCATGGTCTCACCCATGGTGTGGTCGCCGTTCTGCGCCTCCCACAGCAGATCGCCCGACTCCGCGTCCAGCGCGATCACGGTGTTGTCGGCCTGAGCCAGGAACAGCTTGCCATCGGCATAGGCAAGGCCGCGGTTGACCGTGTCGCAGCACATTACCGGAATCACGCGCGGATCCTGGTCCGGCTCATAAGACCACAGCATCCGCCCGTTGTCGTTCATGTCGAGGGCGAAGACCTTGTTCGGAAAAGGCGTGTGGACATAGAGCCGGCCGTCGCCGACATAGAGCGGCCCGCCCTCGTGACCGCGCAAGACGCCGGTCGAGAACTGCCACGCCACCCGCAGGTTGCCGACATTGTCCCGGTTGATCTGGTCGAGTTCGCTGAAGCGATGACCGTGGTAGTTGCCGAGCGCGACCGCCCAGAGTTCCGGCTGCTCCTGCATTTCAAGCACATTCTCGTTGGCGTATGCGGCGCCCGCCAACATGACGGCGGCAGACGCCATCAATGCATTCCGGAGATTCATCTCGGTTGTCCTCCCATGTGAGATGCTCGCAGGTTCCAGGCCATGTCTTCTCCCGAAAAATCAGCCACGGCCTCCGTGACCCGACCCCAGGACGCTAGCAAATCGCGCGACCTGCAACAATGCAACCAAGGTTCTATGCCGGCGCCGCGCCATTCGCAGGATAGCCAGGGCCAGAGTCGGACGGTCCGTCTCTGACACCGTGAGAGGTTGCCATTGCCCCTACGACGCCGCCCAACTATCCAGCTTCATCCTGGGTCCGAACCCGGGCGTGGCGCGAGGCCCTCAACTCGGTTGTCGGCGGGAAGAAGCATGTCAGGGTAGTCGCATGGCCCTGGCGAACCGCGCAGCGTCCCTTGCGGCTGAGGGCGGGATGGATTCCCAGGGGAGGACCCATCCCTCGGAGCCGATCGCCGCCCTGCGGCTGTTTTTTCCGCCTTCGAAGACTTCTCCGGTCCCCGCGCCGGGAACACCCGGCACGACCTTGGCGAGCTGCGCGTCATCGTCTTCGTGTCCGTGCCATGCAGCGCGACGTGCCTCACGCTGAGTTGACGGCCTTCGGCCGCGTGCTGGCCGATGTCCCAGCCCTGCCTCGCGCGAGGTTGATGTCATCGCCGTCATGGAAAAGAACCGGGACCGTGGCCGCAGTGGGGCCGCGCAAGCCCGACGAACGCTGCGCGGCGCCCGCGACGCGGGCGAAACCGCGCCAACGCGGATGATCGTCTCGGCCCTCAGCGGCGCGGCTGATCGAGCGGACCCTCGCATGGCCGGGACGCTGCCGGCGCCTTTCGAAGAACTCGGAAAACCCATCGTCAGCGCCAGGGCCTAGGTGCTTGCCTCCCACATCCGACACGTCACGTGCCACCTTGCAAGAACCTGAAAACATGACAATAGTTGTTCGATCCCACGGCTTGATGGTGCGATCCTTTCGCAGGAATGGAAGGAAGCATTACGTGACGACGACGCACGCCGTCAGAGCCGCGATACAGCGATCGCAAGCTTCGCTCGCGCGGTTGAGCCGGGAGCTGGGCATCAACCTCAGGACAGTCGCGAAGTGGCGCAAGCGAGCGACGGTTGAGGACCTGCAAGTCTGTTCATTCCTGCCGATCGCCCGGGCCTGGGGCATCCGGCCGCCGATCGGTTTTCTGAACGTGCTGCCGGCGCCTTTCCTCAGCGGCATGATCCCGGGCGCTATCGGGTTGCGGCTTGCCTCGGCAATCAGGCAGATGGAGAACACGACGGCGTCATGAACTTTCTGTTCTTTCCGGTTTTCCTCGCTTCGTTCGCGCTGTATCCGCTCTGGCGCCTGCGCGGGTTAAGCGTGCTTCCGTACGACTTCGCCGCCTCCAACCCCTTCATCCATTGCGTGGAGCTGATCCGCTCCGCGCTCTATGGCCAGATAATTCGACTCGCTTTCGCGATGGTTCTGGCATGCCTGGCGGCGTTCCTGAGCGCGGCGGTCCATGCCTTCGAACCCTGCAAGGGGCTGATCGGGCGGCGGCGCGGCTGAACGGTCATACCTTTTGCCGAGTTGTCGCTTTTCTGCAAGGCTGACAGCCTCGGCGAGGAGGCCGGCACGGCTATGCGTTGCTCCACCGGGCTGACGCGTCAGTCCGGTGGAGCAAGTTCGGCGCAACAAGGAGGAAGGGACATGCGGACACGGGCAGCGGTAGCTTTGGCGGCGGGCAAGCCGCTGGAAATCATGGAGGTCAATCTCGAAGGCCCTCGCGCGGGCGAGGTCTTGGTCGAGATCAAGGCGACAGGGCTGTGCCATACCGATGACTTCACGCTTTCCGGCGCCGATCCCGAGGGGCTCTTTCCCGCGATCCTCGGACATGAAGGCGCCGGCGTGGTTGTCGAGGTCGGCGACAGCGTGACCAGCGTCAAGCCGGGCGACCATGTGATCCCGCTCTACACTCCCGAGTGCCGGCAGTGTGCGTCGTGCCTCAGCCAGAAGACCAACCTCTGCACCTCGATCCGCGGCACTCAAGGCCAGGGACTGATGCCGGACGGCACCTCGCGTTTCTCCACGCTCGATGGTGACCCGATCCTGCATTACATGGGCTGTTCGACCTTCTCGAACTTCACCGTGCTTCCTGAGATTGCCGTGGCGAAAGTGCGCGAGGACGCGCCCTTCGACAAGATCTGCTACATTGGCTGCGGCGTGACCACCGGCATCGGCGCGGTCGTCAACACCGCCAAGGTCGAGATCGGTGCCAAGGCCGTGGTCTTCGGCCTGGGCGGGATCGGCCTCAACGTGATTCAGGGGCTGCAGCTTGCCGGCGCCGACATGATCATCGGCGTCGACATCAACAACAACCGCAAGGAATGGGGCGAGCGTTTCGGGATGACGCATTTCGTCAACCCGCGCGAGTTGGACCTGCCTGTGGCGCAGCATATCGTGAACATGACCAAGACGCCTTTCGACCAGATCGGTGGGGCGGATTACAGCTTCGACTGCACGGGCAATGTGCAGGTGATGCGCGATGCGCTCGAATGCACGCATCGCGGCTGGGGCGTGTCTGTGGTGATCGGGGTCGCCCCCGCCGGGGCCGAGATCTCGACCCGCCCTTTCCAGCTGGTCACAGGGCGCGTCTGGAAGGGCACGGCATTTGGCGGTGCGCGGGGGCGCACGGATGTGCCGAAGATCGTCGACTGGTACATGGAGGGAAAGATCCAGATCGACCCGATGATCACGCATCTGCTCAAGCTCGAGGAGATCAACAAGGGCTTCGAGATGATGCACCGAGGCGAGTCAATCCGTTCGGTGGTGGTCTTCTGATCAGGGCGCCGGCTTTGTCGCGCCAGGCCGGGGTTCGGGCCAAGGTTGCATCGGCGTGGAGCGGCGGCGGCGCCATCAGGGCGATGTCAGTCCCTCGTGGCGTCGGCTCCGAATCGCCTGTTGCGGCCGATCCCCATCCTGTGAAGGGCGCGGAGGCGATATCGTACCTTGGTTGCATTGTTGCAGGTCGCGCGATTTGCTAGCGTC
>SLPP01000339.1 GCA_007131945.1 Paracoccaceae bacterium
ACGACGCCCGGCGGCAGGGGGAACTGACGCCCGACGACCTCAACGCGCTGTGGATGAGCGTACAGGCCGAAAGCCTCGGCCCCGCCTTCGAGTTCATGGAGGGCTACGAGACCTTCTGGTCCTACATCCCGCATTTCGTCCACTCGCCCTTCTACGTCTACGCCTATGCCTTCGGCGACGGGCTGGTGAACGCGCTCTACGCCGTCTATCGCGATTCCGGCCCCGGCTTCCAGGAGAAGTATTTCGAGATGCTGGCCGCCGGCGGGTCGAAGCACCACAGGGAGCTGCTCGCGCCTTTCGGCCTCGACGCCTCGGACCCGGCCTTCTGGGATCGTGGGCTCGACATGATCGCGGGCTTCATCGACGAGCTGGAGGCGATGGAGGACTGATCGGCACGGCGGGCCGGCGGGGCAGGATTTCCCCTTGCGGCGCGCCGGGTCCTCGCGTTGAACTCGCGCCGTTGGGCCGGGGGGCGCGGGCATGGACGGCGAGTTCGACTACCTGATCGTGGGCGCCGGTTCGGCCGGCTGCGTGCTGGCCGAGAGGCTCGCGGCCGATGGCCGGGCGCGGGTGCTGGTGCTCGAGGCCGGCGGCAGCGACCGGCGGTTCTTCGTGCAGATGCCGCTGGGCTACGGCAAGCTCTACCACGACACGCGCGTCAACTGGTGCTACCGGACCGAACCCGATCCGGGGCTGGCCGGGCAACAGGACCACTGGCCGCGTGGCAAGCTCCTCGGCGGCTCCTCCTCGATCAACGCCATGGTCTGGATCCGCGGCCACCGGCAGGACTACGAGGACTGGCGCGCCGCCGGCAATCCCGGCTGGGGCTGGGACGACGTGCTGCCCGCCTTCCGCGCGATGGAGGACAACGAGGACGGCGCCAGCGACTGGCGCGGCACCGGCGGGCCTCTCTTCATCCGCTCCGGCCGAACGCCCGGCCATCCGCTGGTCACGCCGTTCCTCGCCGCCTGCGAGAGCCTCGGGATGCGGCGCAATCCCGACTTCAACGGGCCCGAGCAGGAGGGCGTCGGCATCTACCAGCTGACCATCCGCGACGGCCGGCGCAACTCGGCCGCGCGCGCCTTCCTGCGCCCGGCGCTGCGGCGTGGCAATGTCGCGCTCAGGACCGGCGCGCAGGTCACCCGCGTCCTGTTCGACGGCCGGCGGGCGGTGGGAGTCGAATACCGCTGGAAGGGGCGGATGCTCACCGCTAGGGCGGGCGAGGTGATCCTGTCGGGCGGCGCGATCAACTCGCCGCAGATCCTGATGCTCTCGGGTATCGGGCCCGGGGCGGAGCTGCAGGCGCAGGGCATCCCGGTGCTGCTTGACCAGCCCCATGTCGGCGCCAATCTCAGCGACCACCAGGGGCTGAACTACACCTGGCGCGCGCATGTGCCGACGATGAACGACCTTCTGCGCCCGTGGTGGGGCAAGCTGCGCGTCGGGCTGCGCTACCTCGCCCGGCGCGACGGGCCGCTGGCGGCGTCGATCAACCATGCCGGTGGCTTCTTCCGCACGGATCCGGGACAGAAGCGACCCAACATGCAGCTCTATTTCCAGGCCTTCTCGACGCTCCTGCCGCGACCGGGCGAGCGGCCGGTGCTGAGCCCCGATCCCTTCTCGGGTCTCTCGATCGGTCTTTCGAACTGCCGCCCGACGAGCCGTGGCCAGGTCGTGCTCGCCGGTCCCGACCCCTTCGCCGCGCCGCGGATCTTCGCCAACGCGCTCTCGACCGAGGCGGACGTGGCGGAGATGCTGGCCGGGGCGAAGCTGCTGCGCCGCATCGCCGCGACTGCGCCGCTTGCCACGCTCCTCGCCGAGGAACTGCGCCCGGGGCCGCGGGTGCAAAGCGACGCCGATCTCGTCGCCGACCTGCGCGCCCGCAGCGGGACGGTGTTCCACCCTTCCTGCACCTGCCGGATGGGCCCGGACCCGGCAGGCTCGGTCGTCGATCCGCGGCTGCGGGTGCACGGGATCGACCGGCTGCGCGTCTGCGACGCCTCGGCCTTTCCCAGCCTGATCGCCGGCAACACCAACGCGCCGGCGATGCTGATGGGCTGGATCGGCGCCGAACGCATCCGCGCCGATCGCGTCGCCGGCGGCTGATCCGCGCGACAACCGGCCGCTCCCCGAACCGCGAGCCGGGGGCTTTCGTTTTTTCGCCGGACCGCCTAAGAGGGCGGGGTCCCTGTCACGCGAGATGCCCATGCCCGACACCGCCGCGAAAGCCCAGGCCAGAACCCTGCCCGACGCGCAGACGATCCTGTCGGTGCGGCACTGGACCGACAAGCTCTTCTCGTTCCGCTGCACGCGGCCGCGCAGCCTGCGCTTCCGCTCGGGGGAATTCGTCATGCTCGGGCTTCTCGACGAGCGCGGCAAGCCCCTGCTGCGCGCCTATTCCATCGCCTCGCCGAACTGGGACGACGAACTTGAATTCTACTCGATCAAGGTGCCCGACGGGCCGCTCACCTCGAAGCTGCAGCATGTCCGGCCGGGCGACGAGATCATCCTGCGCCCCAAGCCCGTGGGCACGCTGGTCCATGACGCGCTCCTGCCCGGCAAGCGGCTGTGGTTTCTCTCCACCGGGACCGGTATCGCGCCCTTCGCCAGCCTCGTGCGCGATCCCGAGACCTACGAGAAATACGAGCAGGTCATCCTGATGCATACCTGCCGCGAGAAGGCCGAGCTCGACTACGGTCGCGAGCTGGTCGAGAACCTGCGCGACGATCCCCTGATCGGCGAGATGGTCGAGGGCAAGCTCTTCTACTACCCGACGACGACGCGCGAACCCTCCGAGCGCATGGGCCGCGTGACCGACAACCTGACCTCGGGCAAGGTGTTCGAGGACCTCGGGCTGGAGGGTCCGATGAACCCGGCGCGCGACCGGGCGATGGTCTGCGGCTCGCTCGCCTTCAACCTCGACGTCAAGGCGATCCTCGAGGGCTGGGGCCTGCGCGAAGGCGCCAATTCGGACCCGGCCGAATACGTCGTCGAGAAGGCCTTCGTCGGCGAGGGGATCTGATCCCGGCGGCTGCTCGATTTGAGCAGGCACACCAATCCATTGAAAAAGAAAGATAAAGTTATTTCTGTTAACCGAATTGAAACGGTCTGTCGCGGTGCGTGGGGACCGCGTCAGCGCGGCGCGGCGACCGGCTTCACCATCAGGATCCAGTGGCGGGCTGCGCTCGTCCAGCCGTTGGTGACGACCGCCTCGCGCGCCCGCTCGGCATAGCCGAGGCCGGCATAAAGGCGCTGCGCGGGAAGGTTGACATCCGCGACGATCAGGCTGAGCGCGCCGGCCCCGGCGGCGAGGCGCTCGGCCTCCTGCATCAGCACCCGCGCAAGGCCGCGGCCGCGGAACTCCGGCAGGGTGGCGATGGCGTTGATGTAGTAACTGCCGAGCGCGCGGTTCTCCAGCGCCTGGAGCGGGCGCAGGATCGGCGGCAGGTCGTCGAGCGGTTCTGGCTCGTGTCCGATCCGGTAGCCGATCAACCCGGCGGCGACCTGCCCGCCGATCTCGATCACCCGCGCGTTGCGCCAGGAAAAGCCACCCGTATCGCGCGCCGCCCGGCTCGCGCCGATCTGCCAGGGATCCTGGCCGGGATCGCAGGATTGTTGCCAGAGATGAAGGGGAAGTCCCTCGCCGGCGAGGTCGATGATCCGGGCGAGTGCGGCGGCGTCGCCGCGCCGGGCGGCGCGCGGTTCGGGCGTCATGACGGCTTCCCCCGATATCTCGGACATTCGCCGCGAGCCTAGCATCACGGCGCCGGCGAGGGAACGCGCGGCATGGCCCGGCGCCGCTGTCGCTCTTTTCCGCATTCGGCGCGAGCACGAAAAAGGCCCCCGCCGCGGCAGGGGCCTGTCATCCGGTCGGGCGCGGCGCGGTCAGAGACCGAGCATGTCGCGCAGCTGGCTCAGCGCCGCTTCCAGCGCGTCGGGATCGTCGCGCACGCTTTCCAGCAGCGCGCGGGCCGCGCTGGTGTTGATCGGGTCGAGATCGGCCTCCTCGATCGCCGCCATCGCGCGCTCGAAATCGAAGCCTTCCGGCGTGAACAGCCCCTCGGCATCGGCCTCCAGCACGGCCGGATCGGCCGCGTCCGGGCGCAGCATCGACTCGGCTTCGGGCTCGGTCGCCTGCATCTGGTCCTGGATTGCCTGCTGGGCCTCGCCGACCACGGCCTCGGCCTCGGCCGCGGCCTCGTCGCCGGCGGCGAGCGCCTCCTCGATCGCGGCCTGCGCCGCCGCCTCGGCCTCGGCCGCTGCCTCTTCCTGCGCCTCGAGGATGTCGGCGATGGCTGCTTCGGCGGCTTCCGCGGCCTCGTCGGCTTCCTCGATCGCCTGGTCGACGATGGAGGGCTCCTCGGTTGCCGGTTCGTCGAGAAGCGCGTCCTCCTCGACCGGCTCGGCGACGGGGTCTTCGGCGGGTTCCTCGGGCACCGTTTCCTCGGGCGCCTCGGCGGGGGCGAGCGGCTCTTCGGGCGCGGTCACGGGCTCGGGGGCCGGGGCGGGGGGCGTGGTGTCCTGCACCAGCCAGTAGCCGACCACGGCCGCGACGGCGATCACGATGATGATCAGGGCTTTCTTCATGCCAATATCCGTTCCTTCTGGTTGTGTCCGCTTAGATGAGTTCGGCGGAATTGGCAATTCACGCGCGGAAAAAACCTTGTGCAGTCGCAGAAAAACGCCGTCCCGGCGCGCCGCGACGGCCTGCCGCGCACCCGCCGGCCCGCGGCTTCCGCGCCTCGGTCGAATCGCTTGTCAGCGCAGGCGCCTCGGTCTATTTTCCGCCCGCCTGATCCACAGAAGGAAGACAACCATCGCTCGCAGACCGCACCACGCCCCGCCCAGCCGCGACACCGGCCCCCGCGTCAACGACCGCATCCGCGCACCCGAAATCCGCCTGATCGGTGCCGAAGGGGAGAACCTGGGCGTCGTGACGCCGGCGCGGGCCATCCAGCTTGCCGAGGAGGCCGGGCTCGACCTGGTCGAGATCTCGCCCAACGCGACGCCGCCGGTCTGCAAGATCATGGATTTCGGCAAGTTCAAGTACGAACAGCAGAAGCGCGAATCCGAGGCGAAGAAGAAGCAGAAGACCATCGAGGTCAAGGAGATCAAGTTCCGCCCGGGCACCGACAAGCACGACTACGATGTCAAGATGCGCCCGGTGATGAAGTTCCTGCAGGAGGGCGACAAGGTCAAGGTCACCCTGCGCTTCCGCGGCCGCGAGATGGCGCACCAGGAACTGGGGCTGGAACTCTTGCAGCGCGTGGCCGCCGATGTCACCGAGATCGGCAAGGTAGAGAACATGCCGAAGCTCGAGGGCCGGCAGATGGTGATGATGATCGGCCCGCGCTGACGCAACCCCGACCGGTGCTGCTGGCGCATTGGCTGGCGCCGGTCTTTCAATTGCAAATCAGTTCCTTGACGGCCGGTCTTCAGTCGTCGTTCCGGACCTCGCTGCCCGGACGGCGATAGCGGTAGCGCTCGGCCTCGGCCTCGAGCACGTCGGCCAGGCAGGCGTCGTGATCGCGCATCTGCGCGATCGTCGCCCGGCGGCCGCGGGCGTCGTGCGTCTGCAGGATGCGCCGCAGCACGCTCGCCCTGCCGCGCGGCCGGGCGAGGAATTCGGCCTGCGACACCAGCGCCTCGATCGGGCTGCCCAGCGTGAGAAGCGCGTTGTGGCTGGCCAGCGCCACATAGGCGCCGCTGAGGCAGGTGTCGCGGGTGTCCGGGCAGTATTCGGAACAGACCGCGTCGAGGGGGGCGGCGATCCTGGATCCGGCCAGCCAGACCGCGAGCCGGTCGGCATCGTAGCTGCCGTCGATCAGCGCGCGCTGCAGGCTGTCGGGGGCGACGCGGGCGAGGAGCGCGGCGCGACGATCCTCGTCCGCGCCGCGCCAGAGCAGGTAGATCAGGTCCGGGTCGACATCCTCGGGATCGAGCGCACGCAGGCCGGGATGCTCGCGCGCGGCAAGCATGACCATCGCCTCGCGCGCCGCGCGCGACTCGCCCAGTCCTTCCAGGCGCGCGATCACTTCGGGTCCGGTCGCCGGGTCCATCAGCGCCAGCCACGCCGCCCCCAGCGGATGCTCGGCAAGCGCGTGCAGCCAGCTGCGTCCGGACAGGCCGCCGGGCTGGCGCAGCAGCGCGATGCGCTCTTCGCGCGGCAGATGCGCCAGCCAGGGCCCCTGCAGCGCCGGGGTCTTGTCGATGATCGCAAGCAGCAGGCGCGCGGCCGGGTTGCCGTTCCGGGCAAGCGCGGCGAATTCGCGCAGCGCGTCCTCTTCCTCGCTCTCCAGCCAGCGGTCGACCGCGGCGACAAGCGCGGGAGCATCACCGCCGGGGAGGAACGCCCCGCCGGCCACCGACGGGAGCGGCAGCACGAGCAGTGCGACAAGGCCCACGCAGCGGAAGCCGCGCGCAACCCTGCTGCGCAAACCCTTCATCTGTTGGCTGAACGCCACGATCCGTCTTCCCTCGCGCTGCCGGCCGCCTGCCGGCGTCGGCGCTGATGCTCATCTTGCGAAATCCCGCGCCCGGGGCGCAAGCGGAAAACGCAACCCGGCGATGACGGGCTGCGCGCGCCTCAGTCGCGCAGCGCGTCCGCCAGCCGGTGCAGTTCCTCTGCCGGAAGGAAGCCGCGGATCAGTTCCCCGTATTCCGGTCCGCCAAGGACGAAGGTGGGCGTGCCGTTGATCTGCAGCCGTTGCGCCAGTGCCCGGTTCTCGGCGAGAACCGCGGTGACCGCGTCGCTGCCCATCCGCTGCATCACCGCGGCCGGGTCGAGCCCGAGTTCCACCGCGATCGCCCCGATCACGGTCTCCGTCAGGTCGCCCTCGAGCGCGATCAGCCGCTCGTGCGCGCGGAAATAGGTGTCGTCGCCGCCCAGTTGCAGCGCCGCGACCGCGAGCCGTGAGGAAAGTTCCGACTGCGGGCCGAGGATCGGGAACTCCTTCATCACCAGGCGGATGTTGCCGTCGTTTCCGACGAAGTCCATGACATGGTCGAAGGCGCGGCGACAGAAGCTGCAGCGATAGTCGACGAATTCGACCAGCGACAGGTCGCCCTCGGGGTTGCCGCCGACCCAGGAATGCCCGTCCTCGAAGATGTCCTCGGCGTTGATCTCGATCAGCGCCTGGTCCATGTCGGCCTGGCTCGCGGCGGTCCGACGCTCGTATTCGGCGACCGCCTCGAACAGCACCTCGGGGTGTTCCAGCAGGTAGGCGCGGATCTCGGCGCGCAGCGCGGTGCGCTCGTCGTCGCTGAGCGCGCTCTGGGCGGCGGCGGGCGCGGCCAGCAACAGGCCGGCGGCCAGAAGCGGGGCGAGGGGCAGGGCAGGCATGTCGGCTCCTTGAGCGAAAGGCCCCATGGTTGTGCGCTGCGCGGTGCGCCGAGATCAAGGCCGGGCGGGGCTGCTGACCGCTTCGTGAAGAGCCGCGCGCCGCCGGACGCCGGGTCGCTTTTGACCGGGCGCACGCAACCGCGTATAGAACGGGCTGGTGAAGGAGCATAAGCCGTGTTGCGTTTCGTCCTGTCCTTCTTCGGAGGGATCTTCAGTTTCCTCGTCCTCGCCGTCGCCGCCGGCGCGTTGACCGTGGGCGGCGTGATATGGATGTACACGCACGACTTGCCCAGCCACGAACAGCTGGCGAACTACACCCCGCCGACGATCAGCCGGATCTTTTCGGGCGAGGGGCAGCTGATCGACGAATTCGCGCAGGAACGCCGCCTCTTCGTGCCGATCGACGACATTCCCGAGCAGGTCAAGCACGCCTTCATCTCGGCCGAGGACCGGAACTTCTACGAGCATTCCGGCTTCGATCCGCTGGCGATGATGGCCGCTTTGCGCGACGCCGTGGTGACCCGCGGCCAGACCCTGCGCGGCGCCTCGACGATCACCCAGCAGGTGATGAAGAACTTCCTGCTTTCGGGTGACCGGACCGGCGAACGGAAGATCCGCGAGATCATCCTCGCCTACCGGGTCGAGCAGACGCTGTCGAAGGACCAGATCCTCGAGCTTTACCTCAACGAGATCTTCCTCGGGCAGAACTCCTACGGCGTCGCGGCGGCGGCGCAGAGCTATTTCAACAAGACGCTCGACGAGCTCGAGCTGCACGAGGCCGCCTTCCTCGCCGCGCTGCCGCAGGCGCCGTCCGAATACCATCCGGTGCGCGCGCGCGAGCGGGTGACGGCGCGGCGCAACTGGGTCCTCGGCCAGATGGTCGAGAACGGCTACATCACCCGCGCCGAGGCCGATGCGGCGATGGCCGAGCCGCTCCTGACCGTCCAGTCGGGCGACATCGTGGCCTTCCGCCAGTCCCTGCCCGACCGCGACTACTTCACCGACGAGATCCGCCGCCAGCTCTCGTCGAGCTTCGGCGAAGCCGAGTTCTTCACCGGCGGGTTGAGCATCCGGGCGACCGTGCATCCAGAGCTGCAGGTCAGCGCCGCGCATGCGCTGCAGCGGGCGCTGGAACGGTACGACCGCGGCCTCGGGCGCTGGCGCGGCACCGGCGAGCGGCTGGCGGCCGAGGACCTGGCGAGCGAGGAGGCCTGGCGCAGCGCGCTCGCCCGCGTGCGGGTCGCCCGCGACGTCACGCTGGACAACCGCTGGCATCCCGCGGTGGTGCTGGCCGTCGAGGGCGGTCGCGCGACGCTGGGCATCGAGGGCGTCGACGAGCCCGGCATGGTCGAGAACAGCGATCTCGACTGGGCGCGCGGCTCGCTTGCCGACAATCTCGACGTCGGCGACGTGGTGCATGTGCGCGCCATCACCCGCGACGAGGACGGCGCCTTCGTGCGCTGGTCGTTGCGCCAGGTGCCGGCGGTGCAGGGCGCCTTCATGGCGATGGATGTCAATACCGGCCGGGTGCTGGCGATGCAGGGGGGCTTTTCCTACCAGCATTCGGTCTTCAACCGCGCGACGCAGGCGATGCGCCAGCCCGGCTCGGCCTTCAAGCCCTTCGTCTATGCCGCGGCGCTCGATTCGGGCTTCTCGCCGGCGACGATCGTCATCGACGCGCCGATCGAGCTCGAGACCGCGCAGGGGATCTGGCGTCCGACGAACGCCTCGAACCAGTTCTACGGGCCGATCCCGGTGCGGACGGGGATCGAGATGTCGCGCAACCTGATGACCGTCCGGCTGGCGCAGGAGGTCGGCATGGACGTCGTCGCGCGCTATGCCGAACGCTTCGGCGTCTACGACCGGATGCAGACCTTCCTCGCCAACTCGCTGGGCAGCCAGGAGACGACGCTGTTCCGCATGGTCGCGGCCTACGCGATGTTCGCCAATGGCGGCGAGCGGGTAGAGCCGACGCTGGTCGACCGGGTGCAGGACCGCTGGGGGCGCACCGTCTACCGCCACGACCAGCGGACCTGCCTGAACTGCGAGGAACCCCTGCGCGCCGGCACGGCACCCGCGATCAGCGCCCAGCGTGCCCGCGTCATGGACCCGATCACCGCCTACCAGCTGACCTCGATGATGGAGGGCGTGGTGCAGCGCGGCACCGCGGCGCGGACGGTCAACCTGCCGGTGCCCGTCGCCGGCAAGACCGGCACGACGAACGAGGCGCGCGATGTCTGGTTCGTGGGCTACAGCTCGAACATTGTCGCCGGCTGCTATATCGGCTACGACCGGCCGCGGCCGCTGGGGCGCGGTGCCTCGGGCGGCGGCATGTGCGGGCCGGTCTTCACCCAGTTCATGCAGGACGCGGTCGCCGAGTTCGGCGGCACGCCCTTCGCCGTCCCGCCCGGCGGGCGCTTCATCCGCATCGACCGGCGCACCGGCGAGCGGCTGGCGGACAACGCCTCGGGGCCCGATGTCGTTGCCGAGTACTTCCGCGAGGGCCATGAACCCGTCTTCGGAATCGGCGCGCTGATCGACGGGGGCTTCGCCATGGGGGTGAACCTGCCGATGTTCGATCGCGGCGAGGAGGCCGGCGACGAATGGGCCGAGGGGGGCAGCGGCGGCACCGGCGGTAGCGGCAGAACCGGCGGCGGCGCCAGCTTCGGCACCGTCAGCTCCGGCGGGCTCTACTGATCCCACCCTTGCCGGTCCCGCGCCAGCGCGCTAACAGACCGGCCGAACAGCGCCCGTGCGGCGCCACGCCCTGACAGGACTCCCTTCGATGCGCGCAGAAACGCAAGGAACGATCGAGGCGACCCGCAAGTCGCTGGCGCTGCTGGCGCGGCGGATGGACTGGGAGACGGCGAAGTTCCGGCTCGAGGAATTCGACGCGATGATCGAGGACCCGAACCTGTGGAACGACCCGGCGCGCGCCCAGAAGCTGATGCGCGAGCGGCAGATGCTGATGGACGCCGTCACCACCTACGAGACGATCAGCCGCGACCTGCAGGACAATATCGAACTGATCGAGCTGGGCGAGGCGGAAGGCGATACCGAAGTCGTGGCCGAGGCCGAGGCGGCGCTGAAGGCGCTCGCCGCGCGCGCCGCCGAGAAGGAGCTCGAGGCGCTGCTCGACGGCGAGGCCGACGGCAACGACACCTATCTGGAGATCAACGCCGGCGCCGGCGGCACCGAAAGCTGCGACTGGGCCGCGATGCTGGCGCGGATGTATGTCCGCTGGGCCGAGAAGAAGGGCTACAAGGTCGAACTCACCTCGGAATCCCCCGGCGAGGAGGCGGGCATCCGCTCGGCCACCTACCGGATCTCGGGGCCCAATGCCTATGGCTGGCTGAAATCGGAATCGGGCGTGCACCGGCTGGTGCGCATCTCGCCCTATGACAGCGCGGCGCGGCGGCACACCTCGTTCTGTTCGGTCTGGGTCTATCCGGTCGTCGACGAGAACATCGAGATCACCGTGCCCGAGGGCGAGATCCGCATCGACACCTACCGCTCCTCGGGCGCGGGCGGGCAGCATGTGAACACCACCGACTCGGCGGTGCGGATCACCCACCTGCCCACCGGCATCGTCGTGACCTCGAGCCAGAAGTCGCAGCACCAGAACCGCGCCATCGCCATGGAGGCGCTGAAGTCGCGGCTCTACGAGCTGGAGCTGCGCAAGCGCACCGAGGCGATCGAGGCCGCGCACGAGGCCAAGGGCGAGGCCGGCTGGGGCAACCAGATCCGCTCCTACGTGCTGCAGCCCTACCAGATGGTGAAGGACCTGCGCACCGGGCACGAAACCTCGGACACGCAGGGCGTGCTGGACGGCGATCTCGACGCTTTCATGGCCGCGACGCTGGCGATGGATGTCGCCGGCAAGAGCCGCTCCGAGGCGCAGGCGGCGGACTGAGGCGCGCAAGCTTCAGCCGGTTCGCGGTCGCTGCCTCGGGCAGACAAAGTGCTTGCCTGCCGGTCCCCTGCGCACCTATCCTTGCCGCGACAAAGGAGAGTGCGCGATGTCTGATTCCAATTCCCAAGGCTACGACACTTTCGGTGCCGACGTTCCGCAGATCCGCACCCTGCGGGTGGAGGACCTGCGCGCGTCGCTCGCCGATGGCTGGGCCGATTTCAAGGCGGCGCCCGCCTTCGGCCTGTTCTTCGCGATCGTCTACACGCTGGGCGGGATCGGGCTCTATTTCGGGCTGATCGGCGCGGGCGAGCCCTTCTGGTTCATCCCCGTCGCCGCCGGCTTCCCGCTGCTTGCTCCCTTCGCCGCGGTCGGGCTCTACGAGGTCAGCCGGCGGCGCGAGGCGGGCGAGCCGCTCTCCTGGGGGCCGGTGCTGGGCGCGCTGCGCGGGCATGGCGACGGGCAGTTGCCTGTGATGGCGGTGGTCGTGCTGCTCGTCTTCGGCTTCTGGGTGATTCTCGCGCGCGGCATCTTCGCCATCTTCTTCGGCCAGACCGGGATCGGCTACGAGACGCTGGGCCACCTGTTCTCGCTCGCCGGCATCGCGATGCTGCTGATCGGCACGCTGGTCGGCGGCCTCATCGCGCTCGCGCTCTTCGCGGTGACGGCGTTCAGCCTGCCGATGCTGCTGGAGCGTCCGGTCGATTTCGTCACCGCGATCATCACCAGCATTGCCGCGGTGCGCGCCAACGGGCAGGTCATGCTGCGCTGGGCGGGCATGATCGCCGGGCTCCTGGTCGTGGCGATGCTGCCGCTCTTCCTCGGGCTTCTCATCGTGCTGCCGCTCCTCGGCCACGCGACCTGGCATCTCTACCGCCGGGCCATCGCGGTCAGCTGAGCAGGGGAACGGCGGTGCCGACGGGGCGCCGCCTGATCCCGATGCGATGGAAGCGGGAAGGCGTGCAAATTTGCACGCCTTTTCAAGTATCTGATTTTGCACACGAAAATCACGAAATTAACCGTAACGAAAGTTCTGCAGGGGGGTGTCGCAGGCGGCCTGCGGTGGCGCACCTCCCGCGTCTTGCGGCGCCGGGGCAAAGCTTTCGTTGTGGTTAATTTCTGCGATTTATGACGTGAAACCAATGGCTTGCAGAAGCGTCCGCATGCGGACGCCTGACTCCGGATGGCATGCGCTTCAGCCGCCCCAGGTATCGCTCAGGGTGAAGCCGAGGGGGAAGGGATCGGTCGGGTCGAGGCCGATCTGGCTGATGGCGTAGATCCAGCCCTGGCCGGAGATCCGGCTGCGCGTGGCGGGGCAGGGACCGACAGTGGTCTGCTCCACGAATTCGGTGGTGAACTCGCCGCCAATGATCGAGCGGGAAACGACGACATCGCCCGGCCGCGCCCGGCCCGCGGCATGGCGCACGGCCATGTTGGCGTTCGAGCCGGTGCCGCAGGGCGAACGGTCGACGCGCCCCGGGCGCAGCGTGGTGCAGGTGCGCACCGCACCGTCGGGCTCCTCGGCGCGGAACATCACGTAGGAGATGCCGCTCAGCGCCGGGGTCGCGGGATGCGGCGCCGGGTCCCGCGCGGCGATGCGGTCGCGCAGCGTCACGCCGATCGTGGCGAGTTCGCGCGCGTTCCCGGGCGCGATGGTCAGGCCGATCTGGTCGACATCGATCAGCGCGTAGAAGACGCCGCCGAAGCAGAGATCGTAGGCGACCGGTCCCCATTCCGGGGTCTCGATAACCGCGCCCTGCCGCGCGACGAAGGCCGGCGGCATCTCGAGCGTGACCCGCGTGACCTTGCCGCTCTCGCAGCTTGCCACCGCCCGCACCGGCCCGGCGGCGGTATCCAGCGTCACCACCGTCTGCGTCCCGGTGATCGGCCGCATGCCGGTTTCCAGCAGCGCGGTCACCGCGCAGATCGCGTTCGAGCCGGACATCGCATGCGCCTGGTCGGGCTGCAGCACGATGAAGCCCACATCCGCCGCCGGGTCGCAGGCGGGGACCAGCAGGCAGAACGACCCCGCCGGACCCGAGCGCGGCTCCGAGCAGAGGAACCGCCGCAGGCTGTCGTCGACGGTGTTCAGATGCGCGAGCTTCTCGGCCATCGTCGCGCCGGGAACGTCGAGCACGCCGCCGGTGACGACGCGCCCGATCTCGCCCGCGCAATGCACGTCGACCGTCTGCAGGGTTCGCGTCCAGCGCATCGGCTCGGCCTTTCAGAAACCGGCCCCGGGGCGCCGCGCGGTCCCGGCTGGTGACCTGCCCGACCTCGAGGCAGATGCCGGGGCCCGCTGGCCGGGTTCGCGGCCGATGCGAAAGCCCTGCCGGCTGGGCGGACCGGTCACCTCGAACGTCTCGCCCAAGGCCGCCTGCACCCTGTTGCCGTCGGCGAAAGACGTGTCGCGCATCGGTTCCTCACATGTGCCGGGTGACGCCGCCATCGACCCGCAGGCTCTGGCCGGTGACGTAGCTCGAATCCTCGCTCAGCAGGAAGGCCGCGGCCTTGGCCTGTTCCTCGACCCGCGCGATGCGTCGGAGCGCGGCCTGTTCGGCGAAGCGGCCCACGTCGAGGCTGTCGGTGAAGCCCGGCAGCAGGCAGTTCATCCGGATCCCGGCCGGCCCGTAGCGGTCTGAATAGAGCTTGGCGAAGGAGGACACGCCGACGCGGTAGACGCTCGAGGTCGGGAACATCAGGCTGGGCTCGAAGGCCGAATAGGTGGTGATCGCGACGATCGAGCCGCCGCGCTGCGCCGCCATCACCGGCGTGACCAGCTTCGCCACCCGGATCACCGGCTTGAGCACCATCGCATGCGCGCGGTCCCAGTCCTCTTCCGGGATGTCCAGAAGATCGCCCTTCGGCGGGCCGCCGACATGGATCAGCACCGCGTCGATCCGCCCGTAGGTCGCCATCGTCAGATCAAAGAGCGCGCGCGTGTCGGCCGCCTCCTCGGCGCGGCCGCGATGGGCGACGCCGCCGAGTTCCGCGGCGAGACCCTCGCAGGTGGCCGAGGGCGACATCAGCGCCAGCCGGTAGCCGCGGCCGTGCATCTCGCGCGCGATGGCCGCGCCCATGCCGCGACCGCCGCCGATGATCATGCAGCTTCTGTCGGTCATTCGTCTGGCTCCTTTCCTGTCGCCGGTGCCCGGTTCCGGTCAGAAACGATCGACGCGGTAGGGCCAAAGGTCAACATCCGGCGTCTCGCCGGCGATCAGCTGGCCCATGAGCCGGGCGGTCGTGGCGGCCTGGGTCAGGCCCAGATGCCCGTGGCCGGTGGCGTAGAAGACCCCGCGCGTGCGCGCCGAGGCCGAGATGACCGGGATCGTGTCGGGCAAGGCCGGGCGGTGGCCCATCCATTCGGTTGCCTCGCCCAGCTGCAGGCCCGGCAGCGCCACCCGCGCGTGCCGCACCGTGATCTTCGCCCGGTTCCAGTTCGGGGCCGCGTCGAGGCCCGCCATCTCGACCGTGCCGCCGACGCGGATGCCGCCGGCGGTCGGCGTGACCATGAAGGCGCGCGCGGGCCAGATCAGCGAATGCCCGAGCGCGATCCCCGGCGCCATGATCTGGGTGTGATAGCCGCGCTCGGTCTCCAGCGGGATCGGCTCGCCCAGAAGCCGCGCCAGTCGCCCGGTATGGGCCCCGGCGCAGAGGACGACCGTCTCGCCGGAGATCGTCTCGCCGCCGTCGAGGTGCAGGCCGGTGACGCGGTCCGACCGCTCGAACCCGGTCACCGCGGCGCGCCGGACCTCGCCGCCGAGGACCCGGAACCGCTCGACCAAGAGCGTGACCAGCCGGTGCGGGTCGCGCAGCGAGCGGTTGTCGGGGAAAAGGAGCGCGCGGGTGATCTGCGGCGCCAGCGCGGGCTCCAGGTCGACGAGTGCTTTGCGGCCGAGCACCTCGTGGCCGACGCCGTACCGGTCCAGCAACTCGACATGGTCGCGGTCGGCGCGGAACTCGTCCTCGCCGGCATAGATCGCGAGGCAGCCGGTGTCGGTGAGCAACCCCTCGGCTCCGAGGTCGCGCAAAAGCGCCCGCGTGTCAGGCAGGGC
>SLPP01000283.1 GCA_007131945.1 Paracoccaceae bacterium
AGCCTGCGGGCGCAGGATCCGGCGATCGGCTACAAGGACATCGAATGGGTCGAGGAACGGCTGGCGGCGGGCGGGCTGGTTCGCCGCCTGCGGCAGCCGATGCCCGCGAACAACCTGATGCTGGTCACGGAGCGACCGGCGACCGCGTGAGTCCGACCGCATGAAGCCGGACCCCGCTTCCCGGCCTTCATCCGCGACGCAGCGCCGAGTCGCGCGCCTTCGGGGCCCGGGCGAAAGCTTTCGTTGCGGTTAACGGCGCCGCTTTTTCACGTGATGACAATGTGTTGGAAAAGCGTCCGCATGCGGACACCCCGCCTTGCCCGTCCCCGCCTTGCCCGATTCGGCCGGATGCAGCTTGGCGGCGATCGAAGTTCAGGCTCGCCCGGATGCAGGCTTCGTGCCGGCTTCGGCCCCCGCGACCTCGCCCTCGCCCAGGACCGGGGCCGGGCGGTCGGCGGCGCAGCGGGTCCCGTCGATAACGAAGGGCGAGCGGACGCCGCGATGCGGGCCGAGATCGAGCTGCATGCCCCGCGCCTGCACCTGCGGGTCGGCGAAGACCTCGGCCATGTCGTTGATCGGCCCCGCCGGCACGCCCTCGGCTTCGCAGGCGGCCAGCAGCTCGGCCTTGGCGCGCAGCCGGGTCGCCGCGTTCAGCGCCTCCGACAGCGCCGGGCGGTTCACCACCCGGTCGGCATTGGTGCGGTAGGCGGGATGGTCGACGAGATGGTCGAGCCCGAGCAGCCGGCAGAGCCGGTGATACTGCGCGTCGTTGCCGGTGGCGATGATCACATGGCCGTCGGCGGTCTCGAACACCTGGTAGGGCGCCAGGTTCGGGTGGATGTTGCCCGTCCGCCCCGGCGGCGTGCCGGTGGCGAGATAGTTCATCGCCTGGTTCGCCATCACCGCGACGGCCGAATCGAGCAGGCTCATGTCGACATGCGCCCCGCGCCCGGTGCGCGCGCGTTCGTGCAGCGCGGCGAGGATCGCGGTCGTCGCGTAGATGCCGGTGACGAGGTCGGTGACGGCGACGCCGACGCGGTGCGGCTCGCCCTCGACCGGGCCGGTGATCGACATCAGGCCCGACATGCCCTGGATGATGTAATCGTAGCCCGCCCGGTGCGCATAGGGCCCGTCCTGGCCGAAGCCGGTGATCGAGCAGTAGACGAGAGCGGGGTTCACCGCCGACAGGGCGGCGTAGTCGAGCCCGTATTTGGCCAGCCCCCCGACCTTGAAATTCTCGATCAGCACATCGGCGCCGGCGACCAGGTCGCGCACCTTCGCCTGCCCCTCGGGCGTGCGGAAATCCGCCACGACCGAGCGCTTGCCGCGATTGGCCGAGTGGAAATAGGCCGCGACAGGACCGCCGTCGCGGTCGATGAAGGGCGGGCCCCAGCGGCGGGTGTCGTCGCCCTCGGGCGCCTCGACCTTGATCACCTCGGCGCCGAGATCGGCCAGCGTCTGCCCGGCCCAGGGGCCGGCGAGGATGCGGGCCAGTTCGACGACCCGCAGGCCGGCCAGGGGGCGGGCGCTCATCCGGCGCTCAGTTCGTGGCCGCGGCGATCGCCGATTCGAAATCGGCGAAGCTCATGTTGCCGTAGGTCCGGCCGTTGATCACGAAGGAGGGCGTCGAGCGGATGCCGTAGCGCTCGGCATTGGCGCGGTAGACCTCCATCAGCGCGGTCGCCTTGTCGCGGTCGGAGAGGCAGGCGTCGATCTGCTCGTTGTCCATGCCCGCGCGACGCCCGATCCGGCGCAGGTTCTCGGCCACCACCGCCCCGTCGCTGGAACCGGCCCACTGGCGCTGGTCCTGGTAGAGCATCTCGACCACGCCGTGATAGCGCTCGGGTCCGCCGCAGCGCGCCACCAGCGCCGCCCAGAGCCCGTAGGCGTCGAAATAGACCTCGCGCTTGATGAAGTGGACCTGCCCGGTCTCGATGTAGGTCTCCTTGAGCTGCCGGAAGACGCCCTCGTTGAAGGTCGCGCAATGCGGGCAGGTGAAGGAGGAATATTCCACGATCGTCACCGGCGCGTCCGGATTGCCGAGCGCCATCTCGACCACGCCCGAGGTGTCGACCGCCGTCGACCCGGTCTGCGCCTGGGCGGAGTTCATGCTCGCGATCTGGGTGCTGGCCGGCGCCTCGGCCGGCTGGTTGCCCGACCAGAACGCATAGCCGCCGACGGCCAGCGCGGCCAGAGCGACGGCGGCGATCAGGGGGGTCTTCTGCATGCTCAGTCCTTTCCTTCGGCGCCGGCCGCGGGGGCGGCGCCCTCTGTCGGGAGGCGGGAAGCGGGCCGGGTCAGCACATTCGCCGCCAGCCGGTCGAGCGCGGCGCGCAGGCCGTCATCGGCCACGCCCTCGGTCAGGGTGCCGACCACGGCGCGCGCCCGCGCCAGTTTCTCGGGCGAGGGCGGCGCGATGTTCGGCCCCTCGAACCGCGCCTGCGGCTCGGCGAAGCCCTGCGCGGCGGTCTGCGTGACCTGGATGCGGGCGATCGCGGCATAGCCATAGGCGGCGTTGACGCGTTCCTTCAGCTTCGGCAGCTGCATCTGGACGAGCGGCGCGGCGGCGCCGGTGGCGAGCACCGTCAGCGTCGCGCCGAAACCGCCCTGGGCGTAGCTGACCTTCACCGGCCGGCAGAGCGCGGCGATGTCGCGCCCGGCGATCTCGGCCCAGTGGGTCAGCACGCGCGAGGCGGCGAAGCCGCGCGATTCGCCGGCCTTGCGGATCCGCTCGCGCAAAAGCCCGGCGGCGGGTTCGAAGCCGCGCATGCGCCGCGGCCCGCGCGCCTTGCGCGGGGCGTCGTCGTCGGTCTCAAGCGGGGTGCTCATCCTGTGGCCTGCATCGGGCGGGGTGCTTTTCTCTCGCGCCGTCCTATTCTAGTGACTTCGGCGGCCGAGACCAGAGGGCGCCGGCCACGGCGGTTGAAGAATGCGTGACAGTCCTGAAGCAATCGATACCGGACTCGACGCCAAGGCCGCGGCGGCGGCGCTCTTGCGCTGGTACGATGGCGCGGCGCGCGTCCTGCCCTGGCGCGTCGGCCCGGGCGAGCGCGCCGCGGGTGCGCGCCCCGATCCCTACCGCGTCTGGCTGTCCGAGATCATGCTGCAGCAGACGACGGTGGCGACGGTGCGCGAGCATTTCCGCCGCTTCGCCGCGCGCTGGCCGGATATCGACGCGCTCGCCGCCGCCGACGAGGCCGAGGTGATGGCCGAATGGGCGGGGCTCGGCTACTACGCCCGCGCCCGCAACCTGATCGCCTGCGCCCGCGCCGTCGCCGCCGGTGGCGGGCGGTTCCCCGCGGATCGCGCCGCGCTGCAGGCCCTGCCCGGCATCGGGCCCTATACCGCCGCCGCCATCGCCGCCATCGCCTTCGACGCGCCCGAGACGGTGGTCGACGGCAATGTCGAGCGCGTCACCGCGCGGCTTTTCGCCCTGACCGCGCCGCTGCCGGCGGCGAAGAAGCGCCTCGCCACCCTCGCCGCGACCCTGACGCCGGCGCAGCGGCCCGGCGATTTCGCCCAGGCGATGATGGATCTCGGCGCCACGATCTGCACCCCGCGCGCGCCCCGCTGCGCCGACTGCCCGCTGGCGGGTTTCTGCGCCGCCCGCGCCCGCGGCATCGCCGCCGACCTGCCGGCAAGGACGCCGCGCCCGGTCAAGCCGACGCGCCGGGGCATCGCCTATCTGGTCCGCCGCAAGGACGGCGCGGTCCTGCTGGAAACCCGCCCGCCGCGCGGCCTTCTGGGCGGCATGGCAGCCTTTCCCACCACCGACTGGACCGAGGGCAGGCCCGCCCCCGCCCCGCCGCTTGCCGCCGACTGGCAGCCCCTGCCGGTCGAGGTCAGCCACACCTTCACCCATTTCCACCTGCGCCTCGAGGTCCTTCTGGCCCGGGTCGCGCTGTCCGCCCTGCCCGACCGCGGCCGCTTCGAGCCCGGCTTCGACCCGGCCCGCCTGCCCACCGCGATGCGCAAATGCTGGGACGCGGCCGCGCCGCATCTGGACGCCTAGATCCGCCGCGGACGCTCGCCCGCCTCCCCCGTCCGGGGTCGATCCGGGCTGTCGCAAACCTTTCCCTGCGGTTGATGTCGTGGGTTTGGGTTTGGTTTCGGGGTGTTGGCCGGATGCTCGCGGGCGGGCAGCCGGCCATCGGGGCGGTCAGGCGGCGGCCTGGACGGCGCGGCCGGTCATC
>SLPP01000343.1 GCA_007131945.1 Paracoccaceae bacterium
CACCCGCCCGAAGTCCAATCCCGGGCCGCTCCCAGACTCGCCGATGCGGGGTGAGCATGACCGGCGGCGCGATTCTTCGCGGATTTAACGCCGGGCTTACGCTCTTCTGACGGCGCATTAGCGGCCGGGGCGTAAACCGGGGTTGTCGCAAATGGTTGCGATGCATGTCCAGAATGGAGATCAAGATGAAACTCGTGAATGACCACCGCGTTACCGGTTCCGTCCATGCAGGTTCCGCGATCAGGCAGGGCGCGCGCGCCGCACTCGTCGCCGTTTTCGCCCTGGCGAGCGCGCCGGCAGCCATCGCATGCACCGAAGCGGCTACCAGACTCCTGCAGGCGGAGGCGGATGGCGGCAGCGCCTATGTGACCCGTGGGATCCGCACCGACAATTCCGCCGGGCCGCATCGGCCCGAGCAGCAGATGGACTTTCCGCGGCGTTGAGCCCGCGCAATGTCTGCAGAGGCCACAAGCCGGACCGGAGCGGTCATGACAGACCGCTCCGGTCTTACCGTTCCGGTCGTCGGCGAGGGCCCGCGCCGGCTCGATGGTTCTCCGGCTAGACCGCCGCTCGGCCCGCGTGAATGCCCGGCATCCCGACGTCGCACGGAGCCCGAGCGATGCGCAGCATCGGGCATGCCAGGCGTTGTCCGCCGGACTCGAGACGTCACCGGGCCCGGCGGAACGACGCCGACGCCCACGGCCCGTCATCGGACCGGCCGGTGATGCGGGACGGATGTTCGGGGCATGTCGGGCGGGGCTGCCCGAGGGCGCCCCGCCGCGCGCGGCTCAGCCGTTGACGCTGTCCTTGAGTGCCTTGGCGATGACCACCTTCACCGCCTTGTCGGCCGGCTTGGTCAGCGTCTCGCCGGTGGCGGGATTGCGCACCTGCCGTTCGGGGCGGGCGCGGCAATGGATCTTCCCGATGCCCGGAACCGTGACCGCGCCGCCATTGGACACTTCGCGCGTCACGATCGCGGCCAGCCCGTCGAGTGCGGCGGCGGCCGATTTCTTGTCGGTGCCCATCTCGGCGGCAAGCTGGCTTACCAGTTCGGTCTTGGTCATCGGTTTGGACATTTGCGTCTCCTGTTCCTCGCTTCGACGGTCTGATTGCGGGCGCGCGGCCCGTGGATGTTGGACTGCAGCGCTTCTAGCCGGATTTTGCGGCGCGGCACAATTGAAAAAATTCCCGTTTCGCGCGAAAACCCCGGGACGTTGCGCAATGCGTGACGCTTCACAGGAAGGCCGTTTCGGCGAAGCTGCGCAACTTCCGGCTGTGGATGCGGTGAAGCGGCATGTCGCGCAGCCGCTCCATGGCACGGATGCCGATCTGCAGATGCCGCGCGACCTGCGTGCGGTAGAACTCCGACGCCATGCCGGGCAGCTTCAGTTCGCCGTGCAGCGGCTTGTCCGAAACGCACAGAAGCGTGCCATAGGGCACGCGGAAGCGGAATCCGTTCGCCGCGATCGTCGCGCTCTCCATGTCGAGCGCGATGGCGCGGGACTGTGACAGCCGGTGCACGGGGCCCGACTGGTCGCGCAACTCCCAGTTGCGGTTGTCGATCGTCGCGACGGTGCCGGTCCGCATGATCCGCTTGAGCTCGTAATCCTCGAGTTGCGTGACCTCGGCCACGGCTTCCTGAAGCGCGATCTGGATCTCGGCCAGCGCCGGGATCGGCACCCAGACCGGCAGGTCCTCGTTCAGCACGTTGTCCTCGCGCAGATAGGCATGGGCGAGGACGAAATCGCCCAGCGACTGCGAATTCCTCAGCCCCGCGCAATGGCCGACCATCAGCCAGGCATGCGGGCGCAGGACCGCGATATGGTCGGTGGCGGTCTTCGCGTTCGACGGGCCGACGCCGATATTGACCAGCGACACCCCCTGGCCGCGCGGGCGCCGCAGGTGGTAGGCGGGCATCTGCGGCAGCCGCGCCAGCGCCGGCACCGGCGCGTGCGGGTCGGTGATCACGACATTGCCCGGCGCGACGAAGGCGTCGTAGCCGCTTTCCCGATCGGCGAGCGCGCGTCGGGCATAGGCTTCGAACTCGTCGACGTAGAACTGGTAGTTGGTGAACAGCACGTGGTTCTGGAAATGCTCGGGGTCGGTCGCGGTGTAATGCGCGAGCCGGGCGAGCGAATAGTCGATGCGCTGCGCGGTGAAGGGCGCCAGCGGCACCGAGCCGTCGGCGTTGCGCACGCCCTCGCCGTTGACGATGTCGTCGTTGGTGATGGCGAGGTCCGGCACGTCGAAGAGGTCGCGCAGGTTGAAGCCGAGATCCCCGTGCTGGGCGAGCGCCGACGCCTCGCGCCCGGCCATGGCGAAATGCAGCGGGATCGGGGTCGCGGACTGCCCGATGGTGACCGGCACCCGGTGGTTCTCGAGCAGCAGGGCGATCTGCTGCTCGAGATAGTTGCGGAACAGGTCGGGGCGGGTGACGGTGGTCGCATAGGTGCCGGGCTCGGGGACATAGCCGAAACTGAGCCGTGTGTCGGGCAGGTCGAAGACCGTCGTCGTGACGCGGATCTCGGGATAGAAGGCGCGGCACCGGGCCTCGGCGCGGCCGGCCCTCAGCATGCCGGCGAAACGCGCGATCAGATATCCGGTGGCGTCGTCATAGAGCGCGATCAGCCGCTCGACCGCGGGCCCGGCCTCGGTGAAGCTCCGCGCCTCGGCGGCGGGCGCGGTCTCGACGGGCAGGGAACGAGGCGATTTCATGCGATGCCTTTCGGCCGAGCGGAGAGGGAGGGCACGGTCCGCCAGCACTCGCCGCCTGCGGGACCGGCAAACGGACCGCGCGCAGCATGCCACTGGCGCGGCGACCGGCGCAAGGCCCAGCGCGGCGAGTGGCCAGGTGGCGCCAAGCCATCGGCTGGGGCGCGAGCGCAGGCGGTTATCCCGACCCGCGCCTGTAATCGCGCCAGCCTTGTCGAACCGGCCGGGGCATGATGACGCGGCGCGCTACGGCGAGGGCGGAACGCCCCGGCGATCGGCGCCGCCCACCCTTCGCGTCAACCGCCGGCCTGGCGCGCCAGCCGGAAATCGTACCGAGCCGCCCGCGGGACCCGCGCCGGGGATCGGTGCCTTGATCGAAGCGGTGCGCGCGCGCGGCGCTTGCCGTTTTCGGCAGAGCCTCGCCGCGATTCGCGCCGGTTCGTCCGTGCAGGCGACGGCCCGGCATCGCAACGCCGGCTGGCCGCGCTGCCGCGCGGCCAGCCGTTCGATCCGCGAAGTTCGCTTCGGGTGCGGCCGCCGCGACCGCATCCGCGCCCGTGCCTCAGCGCGCCCTGCAGCTCGATCCGGAGCCGGCGCCGGCCGGCGAACAGATCCAGCTGCCGCGACCCGCGATCCGCACCGTCTGGCGACGGCCGGAGTCGGTCATTCCCGCCCGTACCGGCCGGGTCTTCTGGCGGTGCCAGTCGAAGTCGCGCGCATGACCTTGATGCGCGACGCGCGCGACCGATGCCGCCTCGCCCGATGCCGCCGCCGCGTGTCCCGCCCCGGCCTCGGCCGGCGCGGCGCCCACGAACATCATCAGGACACCGGCCGCAAATCCACCCATCAGTCTTGTCGTCATTCCACTCACCCTCTTCTGACGAAGTCGGGACCGTCGCCCCGGCGCTGTCACCCTGATGGATGCACGACTTGCATACGCCGGATCGATCGTCCCTTCACACCCGCCTTGAAGGATGTTGGCGAATCCTTGCCAAAACCTGAAACGAAGACGCCGTATTGGGCGCCGGCGACCAGTATCGGCGCCGATGGTAAAGGCGGCGGAAAGCATGACCGACGGCGCGTCGGGTCAAGACCGAAGCCATGCCGAAATGCCGCGCCCGTGGCGGCCAAGCGCGCGCAGCCGAGCGCGGTCGCGGCACGCGCCGGTCCAGCCTTGACGGCGATCGATTGTGGCCGAAAAGCGTCACACGCGCACTAGATGAACGAGACGGCAAAATTAACTACAATTTCTGCAAAACCTTCTACAAATGCGCAGCTTTCTCTAATAGATGAACATTATCGCAAGAATGAAGCCTTCGCGGGTCTTGTACATGTTTTCGGTCGATGGTGCGCCGACGGGTGGGATCTCCGGTCGGCTATTTCGGGGTAAGGACATCAAGATCGCGGGGCGTGGTGCCAGGATCTTCCGCTTGCTTTCCCATGCTCCCTGCCGGAGCCCCGGCCGCAGGCCCCGCAG
>SLPP01000053.1 GCA_007131945.1 Paracoccaceae bacterium
CCGAGCCGCTCGATCCGCGTCTCGCGCGCGACCTTGATGCGCCCGTCGTCGATCATCTCGAAGAAGTCGTCGGTGACAAGGCTCACCGTGCTGCGCGCGATGCGCTCGAACCGGCCCTTCGGCAGGACACCGCGCTTCTGCAGTTTCAGCTGCCGCGCGATCACCCCCTCGACCGAACCGAGCATCGAGTTGCGGACCGGCCGGCCGATGCCGTGCAGGAAGCGCTCGACCCCCTTCGTCTCGATATAGGGAAACAGCGCCTCGCCCATGCGGGTGAGGAAGAGGTACTTGTAGTTCAGCCGGTTCAGGAGCCGCTTGGGCATCTTCCAGATCAGCTCGCGCGCGACGACCGTCACCTGCGCCGCGACCGGCGCCAGCGCCGCGGCCACGTCGCAGGAGGACTTGCCGTAGCCGACGACGAGGATGTGCTTGCCGCGCGCGGCGTCGAGATCGAGGAATTCCGACGAATGGCAGAGCGTCCCGCCCGCCGCGCGGAACGCCTCGGCACCCTCGAAATCGGGCACCGCCGGCGTCGAGAAGATGCCGTTGCAGACGACGAGGAAGTCATAGGTCTCGGTCGTCTCGCCCGCGGGCCCCTTGGCCGTCACGGTCCACTGGTCCGCCGCGTCCTGCCTGGCCGCGGTGACCTCGGTCTCGAGCCGGATCAGCGGCAGGATGCCGAAGGTCTCGGCGTAGGAATGCAGATATTCCTGCACCTGTTCGCCCGAGGGCCATTCCGGATAGTCGTCCGGCATCGGGAAGTCGCTCAGGTGATAGGTGTCCTTGCCGTTCTGCGTGCTGACGCCGGGGTAGAGGCGCGTCTTGCTCCAGACGCCGCCGACATCGGGGGCCTTTTCATAGACCGTCACGTCGTGGTTCAGGTCGCGCAGCGTCCTGGCGGTGCAGAGGCCGGCAAAACCGGCGCCGATGATCGCGATTCGCATGGGTTCCCTCCCGGTCTGTGCTTGTCATTCCATCAGAAGCGGAATCGCCGGCTCGGCGCGTTCGGGGCCCATCGCGGTGTAGCCGCCATCCACCCGGATGTCGGTGCCGGTGATGAAGGCCGCCTCGTCCGAGCACAGGAACAGCACCGCCGCCGCCACTTCGTCGGGGTTGCCGGTGCGGCCAAGGAGGTGGAACGGCGCCGCGACCCGGTCGGTCTTGGCGCGGTCGCCGCCGGTGAGTTCGTCCATGATGTTCGACCAGGTCCAGCCGGGGCTGACCGCGTTGACCCGGATCCCGTCGGGGGCGAGGTCCATCGCCTGGTTGCGGGTCAGCTGCAGGATCGCGGCCTTGGAGACCGGGTAGAGCCAGCGACCGGTCTGCGCCACGCGGCTGGAGATCGAGCCGAAATTGACGATCGCGCCGCGGTTCTTCGCCAGCTCGGCGCGGACCTTCTGCATCAGGATCACCGAGCCGACGACATTGACGTCGAAGCTTTCCAGCCATTCCGCGCGGGTCGAGTCGGCGCCGTTGTCGAGATAGGAGCAGGCGACATTGACCACGAAATCGATCCGCCCGAAGCTTTCCATCGTCGCCGCGACGAGGGCGTCGATCTGCGCGTCGTCGCGCAGGTCGCAGGCGCGGAACGCCACCCCCTCGCCTGCCATCGCAGCACCCGCCTCGGCGTTGATGTCGGCGACCATGACCCGCACGCCCGCCGCGCGGAACGCCGCCACCACCGCCTGCCCGATCTTCGTCGCGCCCCCCGGCACGATCGCCACCTTCCCGTCCAGTCCGCGCATCCGGCTCCTCCCGCCCTGGTTGCTTCGAATTTGAAATGATTATGACAGGCTGCGTCTTTTGTGCTATCCGGATTGCGCAGGGTCTATCCGGTAAGCGCAGATGCCCCAGGGAGCGCAGTCACATCCGGCCCGACGGAACATGGCAGGACGCCAGCCGCCACCGCTGGCGCGATACCGGCTCTTCCGTTCGCACGACCTCGACGAGGCGCGCGAGCGGGTGGCGGCAATCTTCTGCCCGCACCGGCTGGACACGATCGGCCAACACGCCGGGTTCGACGCCCGGCATCACCACCTGCCCGGGCGGTGCCTCTCGCTGAACTATATCGAATACGGCGCGCGGACGCTGATCGAACCGGGCGAGCTCGGCACGTTCTACCTGCTGCAGATACCGCTCGATCAGGGCGCGCGGATCGAGAACGGCGGCGACCGCTACGACAGCACGCCCGAGCGCGCGGCGGTGCTGAACCCGCATCTGCCGACCCGCATGGTCTGGGCCGAGGGCACGCGGCAGGTTCTCGTCCGCATCGACCGGCGCGCCCTGCAGGCCGAGGCCGCGGCGCATCTGGGCGTGCCGCCGGAGCGACCGGTCACGTTCCGCGGCGGGCTCGATCTGCGGACGGATGCGGGCCAGGCGCTGCGCCGCTTCGTCATGTGGCTCGTCGCCGAGACCGATGCCGGCCGGCCGCCGATCGGCCGCGGGCTCATGGCCCGGGCGGTGGAGGAAGCGGTGATCGCCGGGCTGCTCGATACCTGCGACACGCCGCCACCGGCCCGGGAGGCCACGCCGCGGAATCTGCGCCGGGCCGAGGCCTTCATCCAGGCCAATCTCGACCGCCCGATCACGCTGGGCGAGATGGCGCAGGCGGCGGGAACCAGCGCGCGCGCCCTGCAGGCGGCGTTCCGGGCGCATCGGGGAACGACCCCGCTGGGATACTGGCGCGACCTGCGCCTCGACGGCGCGCGCGCCGATCTCGCCTCGGCAGGACCGGGAACCACGGTCACCGATGCCGCGCTGAGCTGGGGCTTTCAGCATTTCGGACGCTTCGCCGAGGCCTATCGACGGCGATTCGGCGAGTTGCCGAGCGAGACGCTGCGCCGGGCGGACGGCTGCGCCGCGGCGCCGGAGCGCGTTCGAGCCGTCGGGTCGGCATCGCCGGCGCCGTCCTGAACCGGTCCCGCGGGGGGCGGGCGCTTCGCTGCAACGCGTCGGCCCACCCGAGGCGCAGACGACCCTTCGCCGCGCGTGATCGCGGACGTCGCGCCTGCGTGGCTGTCTGACGCCCGTTTTCCTGCTAGCCTGCAGTTCGGACCCAGCCGGCGGGAGGGAACAGGCATGCGCAAATTGCAGTCACAGGGCGTCCATCACATCACCATCGTCGGCGCCGACCGGCAGACCTCGATCGACTTCTGGGAAGGCGTGCTGGGCATGCCTTTCGTCTTCGACCAGCCCAATCTCGACGCGCCGGACGAGGGGCATCTCTATTTCGACCCCGGCGACGGGCGGCTGATCACGATCTTCACCAACGAGAACCGCAAGCCCGATCCGTCGCGCACGCCCACCGATATCGGCTGCGTGCATCACCTCGCCTTCGCGGTCAGCAAGGCCACCTTCAGCCAGGCGGTCGAGCGGCTGGACGAGCGCGGCATCCGGCACAGCGGGGTGAAGGATCGCGGCTTCATGGACTCGATCTACTTCGCCGACCCGCTCGGCCTGCTGATCGAACTGGCGAGCTACCGGTTCGAGCCGCCCGAGGGTTTCAGCCATGCCGAGGTCCTGCTCGAGGCGCACCGGATCCGCGTCGCGCGCGGGGACTACAACATCGCCGAGATCCATCTCGCCGACGCGATCGAACGGCTGACCGAGCGGCGGCGCGAGTCGCTATCCGACGATCGCGCCGCGAAGGACCCCTATCGCCGCTGACCCCGGTTGCATCGGCACGACGGAGACCGGGCGCGCCGGGCACGAAGGCGGTGGCGGCGCGCGGCGCTTGACTCGTCCGGCCTCGCGGCCTTTGCTGGGGGCGGTGAGAAGACCGGACGGAAACCCGGTCGCGAAAGGGAGGGGAAGATGCCGAAGCTGTCAATGCGCGCCGCGGCGCTGGCCTGCGGCGTGGCCGTGGGCGCGATTCTGGCCGCAGGGCCGATCACCGCGCAGGAGGTGACGCTGCGCGTCCACCATTTCCTGCCCGCCGGCGCGCCGGTTCCGGCCAATTTCATCACGCCCTGGGCCGAGAGGATCGAGGCGGAGTCGGAAGGCCGGATCGCCGTCGAGGTGCATGCCGCGATGGGGCTGGGCGGCACGCCGCCGACGCTGATCGACCAGGTGGTCGACGGCGTGGTCGACGTGGTCTGGACGCTGGCGGGCTACACGCCCGGACGCTTCCCCAGGGCCGAGGTCTTCGACCTTCCCTTCATCGCCGCCGGGGCCGAGCCCACCTCGCGCGCCGCCTGGCGGTTCTACGAGCAGCACCTGACCGAGGAGCTGGCCGACATCCACCCGATCGCGCTGCATGTCCACGGGCCGGGCAATTTCCACATGCGCGCCCCGGCGGTCGAACGGCTCGGCGATCTCGACGGGCGCACGGTGCGCGGGCCGACGCGAATGATCACGCGGCTGCTGGAGCGGCTGGGGGCGACGCCGGTCGGCATGCCGGTGCCGCAGGTGCCCGAGGCGCTGTCGCGCAACGTCATCGACGGCACCGTGATCCCGTGGGAGGTGACGCTGGCGCTGCGCGTGCCGGAACTCGTCGACACGCATACCGAGTTCGCCGGCGACCGGTCGTTCTACACGACCTTCTTCATGTTCGCGATGAACCCCGACAGCTACGCGGCGCTGCCCGACGACCTGAAGGCGGTGATCGACGCCAATTCGGGGATCGAGACCTCGGGCTGGGTCGGCCGGGTCATGGACGAGGGCGACGCCCCGGCGCGCGCCTTCGCGGTCGAACGCGAGAACCTGATCGTGCAGGTCGAGGGCGAGGAACTGGCGCGCTGGCAGGAGGCCGCCGATGCGGTGATCGCCGAATGGGTCGCCGAGATGGCCGAACGCGGGATCGACGGGCAGGAACTGATCGACGATCTGACCGCGCTGATCGAGGCCGAGCTGGAGTGACCCGCGATCCGAGGATCCGGCGCTCGCGACGCTGCCGGTTCGGGTCGCGGAGAGGCGCGCCATGACCGTTCTCGTGGCCGGTGCCGGGATCGGCGGCCTGACGCTGGCGCTGAGCCTGCACCAGGTCGGCATCCCCGTGCGCGTCTTCGAGCAATCCGGGCGTCTGCAGCCGCTCGGTGTCGGCATCAACGTCCTGCCGCACGCGGTGCGCGAGCTTGACGAGCTGGGCCTGCGCGAGGCGCTCGTCGGGCTGGGGATCGAGACGGCGGAGCTCGCCTACTACACAAAGCGCGGCCAGCGCATCTGGTCCGAGAAGCGCGGCCTCGCCGCCGGCTATCGCTGGCCGCAGGTCTCGGTGCATCGCGGGCGGCTGCAGATGCTGCTCTTCGAGGCGGCGCGCGACCGGCTGGGGGCCGACGCCATCGTCACCGGGCGCAAGGTCGTCGGCTTCCGCGAGAGCGCCGACGGGGTGACGTTGCGGCTGGCGGACCGCCACGGCACCGAGGTCGGCGAGGCGACGGGCGCGCTGCTGGTCGCCTGCGACGGCATCCATTCCACGATCCGGCGGCACTTCTTCCCCGGTGAGGGGCCGCCGATCTGGAACGGCGCGATCCTGTGGCGCGGCGTCACGGTGGCGTCGCCGTTCCTCACCGGCCGGTCGATGATCATGGCCGGGCACGAGTTCCAGAAATTCGTCTGCTACCCGGTGGCCGAGGAGGCGCCGGCACCCGACGGCGCGCCACGCCAGCTGATCAACTGGATCGCCGAGAAGAAGTTCGCCCCCGATCACGACTGGCCGCGCGAGGACTGGAACCGCCCCGGCGACCCGGCCGACTTCCTGCCCGATTTCGAGGACTGGCGCTTCGACTGGCTGGACATCCCGGCGCTGATCCGCGCCGCCGGCGCGATCTACGAATTCCCGATGGTCGACCGCGACCCGCTGCCGCACTGGGGCGCGGGCCGGGTCACGCTTCTCGGCGACGCGGCGCATCCGATGTATCCGATCGGCTCGAACGGGGCGAGCCAGGCGATCCTCGATGCCCGCGTCCTCACCGCGCGGCTGATCGAGCACGGCGCCTCGGCGGCCGCGCTCTCCGCCTACGCGGCCGAGCGGAACCCGGCGACGGCGAAGGTCATCACCGCCAACCGCGCGAACGGGCCCGAGCAGGTGATGCAACTCGTCGAGACCCGCGCGCCGGACGGGTTCGACGATATCGACGCGGTGATCTCGGCCGCCGAACGCGCCGAGCACGCGCGCAGCTACAAGCGGATCGCGGGCTTCGATGTCGAGACCCTGAACGCCCGCCCTGCCATCGTTACCGCCCACCGCCCGGTCTGACACCAGATCCGGTCGATCCGTTCGGCAACATCTGCGGCGTTGTTCCGCCCGTGCGCCAGTACGGGCAGCGCCCGTCCCGACCGCCGGTATCGGCGATGCCCCGATCCGATACCGGCACGGGAGCCCGGACACGGGCGCCGCGCGACGATACCGTCACCCCTGCCACTGGTTTCGCAGCGAATCGCGCGCGCCCAGGATATGCGCCCGGGTCAGTTCGGCGGCGCGATCGGCATCGCGGGTCGCGCAGGCCTCGACGATGCCCCGATGCTCGCGGTCGGCACGGTTCATGCCGTCGCTGAGCAGGAGCTGCGCGCGCAGGTAGGGTTCGATACGGTCCATCGCGTTGTTGAGCATTTCCATGTGATAGGGCAGCCCGCTTGCCTCGTAGAGCGTGGTGTGAAACCGCCGGTTCAGATCGCCCCAGTGCATCGGGTTCTCGTCCCTGGCGAAGGCCTCGCAGCAGGCGCGGGCTTCCGCCAGCGCCGCATCGGTCATGCGCGGCACGGCACGGCGGATCACCTCGGGCTCCAGCAGGGCACGAAATTCGAAGATCTCCGAAGCTTCCTCCAGCGACAGCCCCGAGACCACCGCGCCCTTGTAGCGCTGGGTTCGGACCAGCCCGTGCTGTTCCAGCTTCAGGAGCGCCTCGCGCACCGGGATGCGGCTGACATTGAAGGCGCGCGCGATCTCGTCCTGGCGCAGATGCTCGCCTTCCTTCAGGTCACCCTTGATGATCGCCTGGCGCAGCGCGTCGAACACGATGGTCGTGGCCGATGCCGCCTTCGAGATGTCGAATGCCTGTATCTTCATTGCCGTGCTCCGCGATTTCACTTCTATCCGGGTACCGCGTGGAGGGAAAGAGCGCTCCGATGTATATTGTATCCAATATCAGATCATGCAAGATTGCCGCTCGTCGAACAGACGGGACAGCGAGGTTGACATGGATACGGCAATTCTGGACGGCTGCATTCCCGCCCTCATGACACCCTGCAAGGCCGACCACAGCCCCGATCTGGACGCGCTGGTGCGCAAGGGTCAGGCGCTGATGGAAGCCGGCATGTCGGCGATGGTCTATTGCGGCTCGATGGGCGACTGGCCGTTGATCAGCGATGCCGACCGCATGCAAGGCGTGGCGCGGCTGGTCGCGGCCGGCGTGCCGGTGATGGCCGGCACCGGTGCGGTCAACACGGCAACGGCGGTGGCGCATGCCGCCCATGCCGCCAGCGTGGGCGCGCAGGCGCTGATGGTCATCCCGCGCGTGTTGTCGCGCGGCAGTTCGGTCGCCGCGCAGCGGCACCATTTCAAGGCCATTCTTGCCGCGGCCCCCGGCATTCCGGCGGTGATCTACAACAGCCCCCATTACGGCTTTGCCACCGGGCCCGAGCTGTTCTTCTCCTTGCGCGAAGAGCACCCCAACCTTGTCGGCTTCAAGGAATTCGGTGGCCGCGAGGGGCTGCGCCGCGCGGCGGAATTCATCACCGGCGGCGATGCATCGATCACGCTGATGGCCGGTGTCGATACCATGGTCTACGAGGGTTTCGTCGATTTCGGCGCCCGCGGCGTCATCACCGGCATCGGCAATGTGCTGCCGCGCGAGGTGCTGCATCTGGTTGACCTGTCGCGCCGGGCGGCCGCCGGCGATGCGCGCGCGCGGCGGCATGCCAGGGAGCTTGACGAGGCCTTGCAGGTGCTTTCGTCCTTCGACGAGGGTGTCGATCTGGTGCTCTACTACAAGCACATGCTCACCGTTCTGGGCGAGGTCGAATACGCGCGCAACATCAACCCCACCGACCGGCTGAGCCCGGCGCAGGCGGGCTATGCCGAGGCGCAGCTCGACCTGTTTCGCCGCTGGTATGCCGACTGGTCCGAAAGGCTGGACGACGACCTGAAATGCGCGTGATCGACAGCCATACCGAGGGCGAGCCGACGCGGGTGGTCCTGTCGGGCGGGCCGGATCTGGGCGCGGGCAGCGTCGCCGGGCGCGCCGCGATCCTGGCGCGCGATCATGCGGCGTTTCGCAATGCGGTGGTGGCGGAGCCGCGCGGTTCCGATGCGCTGGTGGCGGCGCTCCTGGTGCCGCCCTCGGTGCCGGATTGCGCCACTGGCGTGATCTATTTCAACACTGTAGGCAATCTGGGCATGTGCGGCCATGCCTCGATCGGCACGGCGGTGACGCTGGCGCATCTGGACCGTATCGGGCCGGGGCTGCACCGGTTCGAGACGCCCGTGGGCGTGGTCACGGTGGAGTTGCACTCGGCCGACGAGGCCAGCGTCACCAATGTGCCCAGCCACCGGCTGCACAAGGCCGTGACGGTGGCGGTGGAGGGCCCGGGCCCGGTGACCGGCGATATCGCCTGGGGCGGCAACTGGTTCTTCATCACCCGCGATCTTCCCTGCGCCCTGGAACCGGCCAACATTCCCCGCCTCCTCGACGCCGCGCTGCGCATCCGCCGGACGCTGGAAGAACAGGGCCGGACCGGCGAGGGCGGGGCGTGGATCGATCACGTTGTGCTCATCGGCCCGTCCGACAGGGCCGATGCGCGCAATTTCGTGCTCTGCCCCGGCGGCGGCTACGATCGTTCGCCCTGCGGCACCGGCACCTCGGCGCTGCTGGCCTGTCTGGCCGCCGATGGCCGGATCGGGCCCGGCGACGAATGGGTGCAGGAAAGCATCATCGGCAGCACCTACCGGCTGCATTACGCGCCGGGCGAGGGCGGCCGGATCGTGCCCACGATCCGCGGCCGGGCATGGGTGACGGCCGAGGCCGAACTGCTCTTCGCCCCCGGCGACCCCTATGCCGCCGGCATTCCCCGCCCGGGCCGCTGAGCGCGAAGATGGGCAGGGTGCGGCAGACCATACCGGAGCATCGCGATCCCGTTGGCGACCAAGGGAGCGGAGCCGCCGGGCCCATCGCCGCTGCGGGCCCGTCGGGCCGCGCGCCCTTCCGCCGCCCCTCACCCCGGAGTCGAGAATGAAGATCACCGCCATCCGCGCCTATCAGGTCGACCTGCCGCTCAAGGAAGGGCGCTACAGCTGGTCGAACGGCAATTTTGTCGAGGTCTTCGACAGCACCGTCGTCGAGATCGAGACCGATGCCGGGATCACCGGCTGGGGCGAGAGCTGCCCGCTCGGCTCGGCCTATCTGCCGGCCTATGCCGCGGGCGTGCGCGCCGGGCTGGCGGAACTGGCGCCGCAGCTGATCGGGATGGACCCGCGGGCGCTCGACGTGCTGAACCGGCGCATGGATGCGGTGCTGCGCGGGCATCCCTACGCCAAGGCGCCGATCGACGTGGCCTGTTGGGACATCCTCGGCAAGGCGACGGGGCAGCCGGTCTGCACGCTGCTGGGCGGCCGGGCGCAGGCGGACGTCACGCTCTACCGCGCCATCTCGCAGATCGAGCCGCAGGCGATGGCGGCCAATCTGGCCGGCTACCGCGACGCGGGCTACACGCGGTTCCAGCTCAAGGTCGGGGCGGATGCCGACAGCGACATCGCGCGCATCCGGCTCTGCGCCGAGCAGATGCGCCCCGGCGAGGTGCTGGTCGCCGATGCCAATACCGGCTGGACGATGCACGAGGCGGCGCGCGTCGTGCAGGCGGTGCGCGATCTCGACGTCTTTATCGAGCAACCCTGCCCGAGCTACGAGGAATGCCTGGTCACCCGGCGCCGCACGGCGCTGCCCTTCGTTCTGGACGAGGTGATCACCGATATCGGCATGCTCTTGCGGGCGCTGGGGGACGGCGCGATGGACGTGATCAACCTGAAGATCTCCAAGGTCGGCGGGCTCAGCAAGGCGCGCCAGATCCGCGACCTGTGCCTCAGCGCCGGCATCCCGATGACCATCGAGGACACCTGGGGCGGCGACATCGTGACCGCCGCCATCGCCCATCTGGCGCAGTCGACGCCGGCGGATTTCGTCTTCTCGGCCACCGATTTCAACAGCTACGGCACCGTCACCATCGCGCCCGACGCGCCGCAGCGGGTGAACGGGCGCATGCAGGCCGCCGACCGCCCCGGCCTCGGCGTGACGCCCGATCGCGCGGCTCTCGGCGATCCGGTCCTCGAGGTCGGCTGATGCGCTCGCGCCGCGCGATCCATGTCGTGGGCTGCCATGCCGAGGGCGAGGTCGGCGACGTGATCGTCGGCGGCGTCGCCCCGCCGCCGGGGGAAACCCTGTGGGAACAGGCGCGCTGGATCCAGGCGGATGGCGCCCTGCGCAACTTCGTGCTGAACGAGCCGCGCGGCGGCGTCTTTCGCCATGTCAACCTGCTGGTGCCGCCGAAGGATCCGCGCGCGCAGATGGGCTTCATCATCATGGAGCCCGAGCACACCCCGCCGATGTCGGGGTCGAACTCGATCTGCGTTTCCACCGTCCTGCTCGATACCGGCATCCTGCCGATGCAGGAGCCCGAGACGCGCCTCGTCCTCGAGGCACCCGGCGGGCTGATCCAGGTGCGCGCCGAATGCGCCGGCGGCAAGGCGCGGCGGATCTTCGTGCAGAACGTGCCCTCCTTCGCGGTCCGGCTGGATGCGGTGCTGGAAGTCGAGGGGCTGGGCACGCTGCGGGTCGACACGGCCTATGGCGGCGACAGTTTCGTGGTCGTCGATGCCGGGCGCCTGGGTTTCGAGCTGGCCGCGCACGAGGCGCACGACATGGCCGAACTGGGCGCGCGGCTGACGCGGGCGGCGACCGAGCAGCTGGGATTCGAGCATCCCGGGAATCCGGACTGGCGGCACATCTCCTTCTGCCTCTTCGCCAGCCGGCCCGAGGCGGGTCCGGCGGGCCCCGAGCTGCGCCATGCGGTGGTGATCGAGCCCGGCAAGGTCGACCGCTCGCCCACCGGCACCGCGGTCTCGGCGCAGCTGGCGCTGATGCACCGGCGCGGCACGATCGCACCGGGGGAGGTGCTGACCGCGCGCTCGATCATCGGGTCGCGGTTCCAGGGCCGGATCGTGGCCGAGGCGCGGGTCGGCGACCTGCCCGCCGTGGTGCCCGAAATCTCGGGCCGGGCCTGGATCACCGATACGCGGCAGCTGATGCTCGATCCCGAGGACCCCTGGCAGACGGGCTATCGGGTCAATGACACCTGGCCGCTGCGGCGATAGTAAGGGGACGGCCCGGGTCGACAGGCGCAGGTCGGGGCGCGCGGCCGCTTCGGCTTGCGGCGCGACCCCGGATGCGCCGAAACTGCGCCGGCGCTCGGCCGGCGAGCGCGGACCGGGCGGGATCGACATGCGGATCTGGGTGGTGACGAAGACATTCGCGCTGGCGCTGGCCGGGGCCGGACTGTTCCAGCTTCTCGGCCTGCCGTTGCCATTCCTGTTCGGGCCGATGGCGACCTGCCTGCTGGCGGCGCTGGCGGGCGTGCGCCTGGAAGGCGTCGCCCCCCTTTCGGATGCGGCGCGCGCGGTGCTGGGCATCGCGGTGGGGGCGTCGGTGACGCCGGCGCTGCTGGGACAGGTGCCGACCATGGCCGTGACGCTGGCGCTGATCCCGGCCTATGTGGCGGTGATCGGGCTCGTCGGCGTGCCGTTCTTTCACAGGCTCTGCGGCTTCGACCGGGTGACGAGCTATTACGCCGCCATGCCCGGGGGCTTTCAGGACATGGTGTATTTCGGTCAGCAGGCAGGCGGCGACGTGCGCGCGCTGGCGCTGATCCATGCCACGCGGGTGCTGATCATCGTGACGCTGGTGCCGGTGCTGCTGGTCGGCGTCGGCGGGCTCAGCCTCGACGCGCCGACGGGGGTGCCGGCGGCCGAGCTGCCGGCGGGTCAACTCGCGCTGATGGTGGCGGTCGGGCTGGCGGGCTGGAAGGGCGGCGCGCGGCTGGGCCTGTTCGGCCCGGCGATCCTCGGGCCGCTGATCCTCGCCGCGCTGCTCACGCTGGCCGGGGTGCTGCAGCACCGCCCCCCGGCCGAGGCGATCATGGCCGCGCAGTTCTTCATCGGCACCGGCATCGGGCTGAACTATCGCGGCGTCACGCTGGCCGAACTGCGCCGCGACGTGGCCGCGGGCGCGGCCTTCGCGCTGCTGCTGGCGGTGCTGGCGGGGGCCTTCACGCTGCTCGCGCGCGCGCTCGGCGGGGCAGCATGGCTCGAGCTGTTCCTGTCCTTCGCCCCCGGCGGGCAGGCCGAGATGGCGGTGCTGGCGCTGGTGGCCGGCGCCGATCTGGGCTTCGTCGTGGCCCATCACCTCGGCCGCATCCTGCTGGTGATCGCCGGCGCCCCGGTGGCGGCCCGCTGGGCGCTGCGACGCTAGATCTCGATCTCCTCGAGGAGCGTGGCGAACTGCGCGCCGTGCATGTCGCGGTCGAAGCGGCTGCCCTGCACAACCGGGCGCGGAAACGAGAACTTCACCACCTGCAGATCGGGGATGTCGAAGCGGCGCATCAGCTGCGGCGCGACCCCGAAGAGGCGCGCCACCCGCGCCGTGTCCAGCGCCGGCGCGACGCGGGCGAAGGCCTGCGGCGATCCGCAGAAGACGTCCACCGTGACCTGAAACGGCCCGGCATTCTTGGCCGCGACCTTGCGGGTCAGCTCACGCAGCCGGGGCATGGGCAATCGCGTCCACTTCGAGCCGGAAGGCGGCCATCGGCTCGTCAAGCGCCAGGACATGGTTGAGCGCGAATTCGTAGACCGCGCCGCGGCTGGTCTGCGCCGGCGAATAGGGGAAGGCGAAGGTCGGCAGCGGTTCGTCCTCGGTCAGCGGGAAATGCAGCAGGAACGGATTGGCGAGGCGCGCGATCTCGTCGGCGAGGTCGGGCTGCGCGGCGGTGACGAGGCAGAGCGCCCCCACCTCGGCCGGCTGGCCGGTCCGCATCTCGAGCGGCCCCAGCGCCGCATCGAGGCCGATCAGCCGGATCTCGATGGTGAAGTCCTCGGGCGCCGGGCGCAGCTTGTCGGCCACCTCGGCGCAGAGCCGCGCGTGCAGTCTCGCGGCCCATTCCCGCGCATGGGCGACGTAGCGTTCCTCGCGCAGGATCGCCAGCAGCGTCGTCTGGTAGCCCGCCAGTCGCGCCCCCTCGAGCTTCACCGTGTAGGGGCCGGGGATCCATTCCGACCCCTCGACCCGCACGCGGCGGTCGTCGAGCGCCCGGTAGCGCGCCCCGGTCACGTCGAGATGCCCGCCCGGCTCGAACAGCCGGAAGGGATCGGCATTCTCGTAGAGCATGTGCGCCGAGACCGAATGCGGTGTGCAGGCGGCCTCGGGTGCCATCGGCTCGACCTCGAAGCCGGTGGCGTCGAAGCTGACCAGGACGACGCCGGTGCCGGGATGGGTCGAGCAGAGCGCGCCGCATTCGGCCACCTTGGCGCCGTGCCAGGCGGCGCCTGGATGGGCGCCGCGGGCCAGCGGCAGGGCGGCGATGATGGCGGTGTCGGTGCAGCGCCCGGCGATGACGATGTCGGCGCCGGTGGCGAGCGCCGCCTGGATCTGCTCGACCCCGGCCAGGGCGACGATATTGGCGAGCCCGGCGACGCCGTCGGCGGTGATCTCGGGCGCGGGCGAGAGCGGACGGATGCGGCCGGCGCGCAGCGCCTCGGCGATCCGCACCGGCGATTGCGAGGCATAGAGCCGCGCGACGCGCGGCCGCTGCCCCAGTTCGGCCGCGATCTCGCGGGTGATCTCGAACATCCAGTCGACCGCCGCATCGGTGCCGCAGGTGCCGGCGGTGCCGATCACCAGCGGCACGCCGAGCGCCGCGCGCGCCGCCATCAGCGCCCGCCATTCCGCCTTGCAGACGGCGCGCGAATACTTCGACCGGCCGGTGCCCAGCGAATGCGGGCCGCTGTCGGTCGAGCCGCCATCGATGGCGATCAGGTCGCAGCCCCGCGCGACGCCCCGTGCCAGCGCCTCGGCCGAGAAGCCGAGCCCGAGGACGCCGGAAGGCACGAGCACGCGTGTCACGGTCATGGCCGATCTCCGGTCTGTGCCCGTCGCCTAGCACCCCGCCGCCCCGGCGACAACCGCCCCGGCGATTGACAGGTCCGCCTGCGCCTGCAACTCTCCCGCGTCAAGCGCGCGCCCCGGCAGAAGGCGCTGCGCGCCACATGGGAGGAAGACCGATGCCGATTGCACGACTGACCGCTCTGGCGGCCGCCGCCGCCATGACCCTCGCCGCCCCGGCCGCGGCCGCCGACTATCCCAGCGGCACGATCAACTGGGTGATCCCCTTCGGCGCCGGCGGCGGTTCGGACCGGCTGGCGCGGATGTTCGCGGCCGAGGCCGAGCGCCATTTCGGCGGCGCCCGGCTCAATGTCGAGAACCACCCCGGCGCCGGCGCGGTCACCGGCTGGCTGCACGTCCTGGGCCAGCCCGCCGACGGCTATACCGTCTTCAACGCCACGCCGACGCCGATCATCACGCTCCTGAGCGAGGAGGAGGCGCCGGTCGATCCCGGCCAGATCGAGATCCTCGGCTATCTCGGCGCCTTCGCCTCGGTTCTGGTCGTGCGCGAGGACGAGTTTCCCGACTGGGAAAGCTTCGTCGCGGCGCTGCAGGAGCGGCCGGTGACCATCGGCGGGACCAACGCGCTGCTCCTCGGCGCGGCGAACGTGATCGACCAGGCCGGCGCCACGGCGATCTACGTGCCCTACGGCAGCACCGGCGAATCGGTGACCGACTTCCTCGGCGGGCATATCGACGTCGCCGCGGTGACCGAGTCGACGGCGCTGACCATCGTGCCGGAAAACGGCATCGCGCTGATCAACACCTCGTCGATCGCGCTGCCCGACGATGTCAACGAGGCGCTGGGCAACCCGCCGATGGCCCGCGACCTCGGCTTCACCGGCCTTGCCTTCCCGCGCTGGGTCGGCATGCATCCCGACACGCCCGAGGAGCGGATGGCGGCCTTCGCCGCGATGTTCGAGGCCGCCGCGACCGATCCCGAGGTGCAGGCCGCCTTCGAGGCCGCCGGCGAGCCGATCATCTTCCTCGACCGCGCGGCGGCGGCGGCCGACTACGAGGCGATGGTCAACACGATGCGCAACGCGATCGAGCTTCTCCAGTGA
>SLPP01000300.1 GCA_007131945.1 Paracoccaceae bacterium
ATGGGCCATCCGCTGGGCGCCACGGGGGCGATGATCCTCGGCACGCTGCTGGACGAGCTCGAACGCACCGGCAAGGGTACCGGGCTCGCCACGCTCTGCATCGGCTCGGGGATGGGCGCGGCCACAATCATCGAGCGGCTCTGATGCCGAGGATCGACCCCGCCAGCGTGCGCCTGCGCACGACGACGACCTATCCGCCGCCCTACGACGCCGAGGCGCGCGGGCGCAGCGCGCTGATGCTTTCGGATGCGGGCGGGCTGAGCCAGTTCGGCGTCAACGTCACGATCCTCGAACCCGGCGCGAAATCCTCGATGCGGCACTGGCACGAGAACGAGGACGAGTTCGTGATGGTGCTGCAGGGCGACTGCGTGCTGGTAGAGGATGCCGGCGAGACGCCGATGCGCGCGGGCGATTGCGCGGCCTTCCCCGCCGGCAATCCCGACGGGCATCACTTCATCAACCGCGGGCCGGCCGCGTGCCGCCTGCTCGTGGTCGGCACGCGGCTCGACCACGACATCGCCCACTATTCCGATATCGACCTGAAGGTGACGATCACGCCCGAGGGCAACCGCTTCACCCGCAGGGACGGCACCCCCTACCCCGGAAAGGGAAACACGACATGAGCGAATTCAACTACTCCGTCGATGCCGAGGGCGTCGCCACGATCGCCTGGGACGTCCCCGGCAAGTCCATGAACGTGATGTCGGTCGAGGGGCTGAAGGAACTCGAGGCGCATGTCGACCGGGCGCTCGCCGACGACAAGGTGAAGGGGGTGATCCTGACCTCGGCAAAGGCCGATTTCGCCGCCGGGATGGACCTGAACGTGATGTCGCAGGACCGCGACTCGGTGGGCGAGAATCCGGCGCAGGCGATCTTCGACTGGATCATGTCGAACCACCACCTGATGCGCAAGATCGAGCGCGCCGGGATGGACCCGAAGACGCTCAAGGGCGGCAAGCCCATCGTCACCGCGATGCCCGGCACGGCGCTGGGGATCGGGCTGGAGTTGCCGCTGGCCACGCATCGCATCTTCGCCGCCGACAACCCGAAGGCGAAGATCGGCCTGCCCGAGATCATGATCGGGCTCTTTCCCGGCGGCGGCGGCACCACGCGGCTGGCCTTCAAGCTGGGCGCGATGGCCGCGGCGCCCTATCTGCTGGAGGGCAAGACGCTGGCGCCGGCCAAGGCCAAGGCGGCGGGACTGATCGACGAGGTGGTGCCGGCAGACGAGCTGCTGACCCGCGCGAAGGAATGGGTGCTGAACGCCAGGGACGCCGATCTGGTCAAGCCCTGGGACGCCAAGGGCTACAAGGTGCCCGGCGGCGCGCCCTATCACCCGTCGGGCTTCATGACCTTCGTCGGCGCCTCGGTCATGGTCCATTCGAAGACATGGGGCGTCTACCCCGCCGCCAAGGCGCTGCTCTCGGCCGTGTACGAGGGGCTGCAGGTGCCCTTCGACACCGCGCTGAGGATCGAGGCGCGGTACTTCACCAACCTAATCCTCAACCCCTCGTCGCAGGCGATGACGCGCGCACTTTTCGTCAACAAGGAGGCGCTGGAGAAGGGCGCGAACCGCCCCGCGGCGCCAGACCAGCGGGTGAAGAAGCTGGGCGTCTTGGGCGCCGGCATGATGGGCGCGGGCATCGCCTATGTCTCGGCCAATGCCGGCATGGAGGTCGTGCTGATCGACGCCAGCCAGGAGGCCGCCGAGAAGGGCAAGTCCTATTCCGAGGGCATCCTCGACAAGGGGATCAAGCGCGGCAAGCTCACCGAGGCGACGAAGGCCGAGGTGCTGGGGCGGATCCTCCCCACGACGGATTACGGCAGGCTCGAGGGATGTGATCTGGTCATCGAGGCCGTGTTCGAGGATCCGAAGGTCAAGGCCGAGGTGACGGCGCGGGCCGAAGAAGTCATACCCGCGGAGGCGATCTTCGCCACCAACACCTCGACCCTGCCGATCGGCGAGCTGGCGAAGGCGAGCCGGCGGCCCGAGCAGTTCATCGGCATCCATTTCTTCAGCCCGGTCGACAAGATGCTTCTGGTCGAGATCATCAAGGGCCGGGAGACGGGCGACCGCGCGGTGGCCAAGGCGCTCGATTATGTCCGCCAGATCCGCAAGACCCCGATCGTGGTCAACGACGCGCGCTTCTTCTACGCCAACCGCTGCATCATCCCCTATATCAACGAGGGGATGCGGCTGGTGAAGGAGGGCGTCGCGCCGGCGCTGGTCGACAATGCCGCGCGGCTTCTGGGCTTCCCGGTCGGGCCGCTGCAACTCGTGGACGAGACCTCGCTCGACCTCGGCGCCAAGATCGCAAGGGCGACGAAGGCGGCGATGGGCGAGGCCTATCCCGACGACGCGGTGGACGAGGTGGTGTTCTGGATGGTCGATCAGGGGAGGCTGGGCCGGAAGGCGAAGGCCGGCTTCTTCGACTACGACGAGGCGGGGAAGCGGCTCGGCTACTGGCAGGGGCTGGCCGGGAAGTTCCCGCGCGCGGCCGAGCAGCCGGAACTGTCCGAGGTCAAGCACCGGCTGATGATGGCGCAGGTGCTCGAGGCGGTGCGCGCGCTGGAGACCGGCGTGCTGACCGACATCCGCGAGGGCGATGTCGGCGCGATCCTGGGCTGGGGCTTCGCGCCCTGGTCGGGCGGGCCATTCTCCTGGCTCGACATGCTGGGCGCGGCCCGCGCGGTCGAGATCTGCGCCGACCTTAAGGCCCGGCACGGCGCGCGGTTCGAAGCGCCGCAGATGCTGCGCGACATGGCCGCGCGGGGCGAGACCTTCTACACGGGCACCGCCGCCGCCGCCTGATCGGACGGCCTGAGGAACGTGATCGAGACCCGCCCCGAGGGGGCGGGTCCGGGCGGGTTCTGGCGGCGCGCGCGGGTCCGGGCGCGCACGGTGTGCGCATGCGCACGCTTTTGCAAGTCGTTGCAAAACAATGACGAACGAGCGCCGTTAACCACAACGAAACTTCTGGCACCGGCCCCATTTTCACGCGCAAAGGGGCCATCGGAACCGATCGGCGGCGGCGCGGTGCGCCTGTCCCGCCGGGTCGAGCCGGCGGCGGGACTCTTTCCCGTCCACCGAGGCACGACATCATGCGGCGTTCAACCGGCGAGCCGCGCAGCCTGCCAGTCGAGCTGATCGGCCATGAAGCTCGAGATGAAGTAGTAGCTGTGGTCGTAGCCCTCGTGCAGCGCCAGTTCCAGCGGCTGACCCGCGCGGGCACAGGCCGCGCGCAGCGCCTCGGGCTTGAGCTGTTCCTTGAGGAACCCGTCGGCCGCGCCCTGGTCGACGCGCAGGGCCGCCACCCGGTGGCCGGCCTCGATCAGGCGGCAGGCGTCGTACTCGGCCCAGGCGGCGCGATCCTCACCGAGGTAGCGACCCAGCGCCTTCTGCCCCCAGGGACAGTCCGAGGGTGCCGCGATCGGCGCGAAGGCCGAGACCGCGCGGAACCGGTCGGGATTGCGCAGCGCGATGGTCAGCGCCCCGTGCCCGCCCATCGAATGGCCCATGATCCCCTGCCGGTCCGTGTCGGCCGGGAAGTGCCCGGCGATCAGCGCCGGCAGTTCTCCCTCGACATAGGAGCGCATCCGGTAGTGCCGCGCCCAGGGATTCTGCGTCGCATCGACGTAGAAGCCGGCGCCGAGGCCGAAATCCCAGGCGCCGTCGGGATCGTCCGGCACGCCCTCGCCGCGCGGCGAGGTGTCGGGCGCGACGAAGATCAGCCCGTGCCGCGCGCAGGCGGCGCGAAACTCGCCCTTCTCGGTCACGTTCGCCCAGCTGCAGGTCAGGCCCGAGAGGTACCAGACCACCGGCAGCCGCGCGCCCTCGGCCGCGTCGGGCAGGAAGATCGAGAATTCCATCGCCGTGCCGGTGACCTGGCTCGCATGCCGCCAGACCTCCTGCCAGCCCTCATGGGCGCGCCAGCGGTTGATCCGCTCCATCAGTAGACCACCACCGAGCGGATCGATTCGCCGGCATGCATCAGGTCGAACCCCTTGTTGATTTCCTCGAGCGACAGGACATGGGTAATCATCGGGTCGATCTCGATCCGGCCCTTCATGTACCAGTCGACGATCTTCGGCACGTCGGTGCGCCCGCGCGCGCCGCCGAAGGCCGTACCCTTCCAAACCCGCCCGGTGACCAGCTGGAAGGGCCGGGTCGCGATCTCCTTGCCGGCCTCGGCCACCCCGATCACGGTCGAGACGCCCCAGCCGCGGTGGCAGGCCTCCAGCGCCTGGCGCATGACGGTGGTGTTGCCGGTGCAGTCGAAGGTGTAGTCCGCCCCGCCCTCGGTGAGTTCCACCAGATGCGCGACGATGTCGCCCGAAACCTTCTTCGGGTTGACGAAATCGGTCATGCCGAAGCGGCGGCCCCATTCCTCCTTGGCGTCGTTGATGTCGACGCCGATGATCTTGTCGGCGCCGACCATGCGCGCGCCCTGGATGACGTTGAGCCCGATCCCGCCCAGGCCGAAGACGACGACATTCGCCCCCGGTTCCACCTTGGCGGTGTTGATCACCGCGCCCACGCCGGTGGTGACGCCGCAGCCGACATAGCAGATCTTGTCGAAGGGGGCGTCGGGATCGACCTTGGCGACCGCGATCTCGGGCAGGACGGTGAAGTTCGAGAATGTCGAGCAGCCCATGTAGTGATAGATCGTGTCGCCCTTGTAGCTGAACCGGCTGGTACCGTCGGGCATCACCCCCTTGCCCTGCGTCGCCCGGATCGCGGTGCAGAGGTTGGTCTTGCCGCTCAGGCAGCTTTTGCACTCGCGGCATTCGGGCGTGTAGAGCGGGATGACATGGTCGCCGGGCCTGACCGACTTCACGCCCGGGCCGACCTCGCGCACGACGCCCGCGCCCTCGTGACCGAGGATCGAGGGGAAGATCCCCTCGCTGTCGAAGCCGTCGAGCGTGTAGGCATCGGTGTGGCAGATGCCGGTCGCCATGATCTCGACCAGGACCTCGCCCTCGCGCGGGCCCTCCAGGTCAAGCTCGACGATCTCCAGCGGTTTCTTCGCCTCGAAGGCGACGGCGGCGCGAGTCTTCATGGCTTCCTCCCCTGCTTCTCCCGACCCGAACCTAGCCCGATTGACCGCATCTGCGCCAGCCCCTGCCGAGCCCGGCGGCGGGGAGTTGCGGGCGCCGGACAATCGACTATAGCTGGCGCCATGCCGACCGCCTTCTTCACCGACCCCGCCTGCCTCCGCCATGTCACGCCCGCGGGCCATCCCGAGCGCGTCGCCCGGCTGGAGGCGATCCTGAAGGCGCTGGATGCGCCCGATTTCGACCCGCTGATCCGTCGCCAGGCGCCGGAGGCCGAACTGGGCGAGGTGCTGCGCTGCCATCCGCAGAGCTATGTCGACCGCATCCGCGCCGCGATCCCGGCCGAGGGCTCGCGCGCGCTCGATCCCGACACGCATGTCTCGCCGGGCAGCTGGCACGCGGCGCTCGGCGGGCTGGGCCAGGTGCTGGGCGCGCTCGACATGGTGATCTCGGGCGAGGCGCGGAACGCCTTTGCCGCCATCCGCCCGCCAGGCCACCACGCCGAACGCGCGACGCCGATGGGCTTCTGCCTTTTCGGCAATGTCGCCATCGCGGCGAAGCGCGCGCTCGACGATCACGGGCTCGCCCGCGTCGCGGTCGTCGATTTCGACGTCCATCACGGCAACGGCACGCAGGACCTGCTGTGGGACGAGCCGCGCGCGCTCTTCGTCTCCAGCCACCAGATGCCGCTCTGGCCCGGCACCGGCGCCCCGGACGAGCGCGGCGCGCATGACAACGTGCTCAACCTGCCGCTGCCGCCGGGCGCCGACGGCGCGCGCTTCCGCGCCGTCTGGGAGCGCGAGGCACTGCCGCGGATCGACGCGTTCCGGCCCGAACTCGTCCTGATCTCGGCCGGCTTCGACGCGCATCGGGCCGATCCGCTGGCGCAACTGGCGCTTGGTACCCCGGATTTCGAATGGATCACGCGGCAGTTGTGCGACATTGCCGACAGATATGCCGGCGGCCGGGTGGTCTCGGCGCTGGAGGGCGGCTATGATCTCGACGCGCTGGCGGCCTCGGTCGCGGCGCATGTCCGGGTGCTGATGGAGCGGGGCGCATGAAGCCGGTGGCCGAACTCACCTTCGAGGAGGCGCTGAAGGAGCTGGAGAACGTCGTCGGCCAGCTGGAGCGCGGCGATGTCGCGCTCGACGCGTCGATCGCGCTCTACGAACGCGGGGCCGAGCTGAAGAAGCACTGCGAGGCGCAGCTCGCCCGCGCGCAGGCGCGGATCGAGCAGATCACGCTGGCCGAGAACGGTACGCCCGCCGGGACCGCGCCGCTCGACCCCGAATGAGCTTCCCCGGGCGTCTGGCCGCCGTCTCGACGGCGGTCGAGGCGCGGCTGATCGCCGCCATCGACGCCCTGCCGGAAAGCGAGCTGCGCGCGGCCATGGCCTATGCGGTCGCCGGCGGCAAGGGGCTGCGCGGCTTCCTGGTCATGGAGAGCGCGGCGCTGCACGGCGTCGCGCGCGACCACGCGCTCGATGCCGCGGCGGCGATCGAGGCGATGCACAGCTTCTCGCTGATCCATGACGACCTGCCGGCGATGGACGATGACGACCTGCGCCGCGGCCGGCCCACCGTGCATCTGGCCTGGTCCGAGGCGGTGGCGATCCTTGCCGGCGACGCGCTGCAATCGCTCGCCTTCGAGCTCCTGGCGCAGCCCGGCCAGCCGCGCGCGGCCGAGCTCGTCCACGCCCTGGCGCAGGCAACGGGCGCGCGCGGGATGGCCTACGGTCAGATGCTGGACATCGCCGCCGGCGCCGCGCCCGAGGCGCTCGACCTCGACGCCGTCGGTCGGTTGCAGGCGGCGAAGACCGGGGCGCTGATCGCCTGGGCGGCGACCGCCGGGCCGCGCATGGCCGGGGCCGATATCGCGCCGCTTCAGGCCTATGCCGGCGCGCTGGGGCTGGCCTTTCAGATCGCCGACGATATCTTGGATTGCGAGGGAGACGTGAAGCTCCTCGGCAAGCGGGTGAAGAAGGATGCCGAGGCCGGCAAGGCAACCTTCGTCTCGCTTCTCGGCCTCGAGGGCGCCCGCGCCCGGGCCCGGGCGCTGGCCGAGGAAGCCTGCGAAGCGCTCGCCCCCTATGGCGCGCAGGCCGGGCCGCTGCGGGAGGCGGCGCGCTTCGTGGTCTGCCGCGAGAAGTGACGGAGTACCGATGACCCATCGCCCGCATACCCCGCTTCTGGACCGGGTCCGCATCCCGGCCGACATGCGCGGCCTTTCGGACACGCAGCTGCGCCAGCTCGCCGACGAGTTGCGCGCCGAGACGATCAGCGCCGTCTCCGAGACCGGCGGGCATCTCGGCGCGGGGCTCGGCGTGGTGGAACTGACCGTCGCGATCCACGCCGTCTTCGACACGCCGCGCGACCGGCTGATCTGGGATGTCGGCCACCAGTGCTACCCGCACAAGATCCTCACCGGCCGGCGCGACCGGATCCGCACGCTGCGCCAGAAGGACGGGCTCTCGGGCTTCACCAAGCGCTCGGAATCGCCCTACGACCCGTTCGGCGCGGCGCATAGCTCGACCTCGATCTCGGCGGCGCTCGGCTTCACCATGGCGCGCGAGCTGGGCGGCGCGCCGGACCCGGCGCTCGGTGACGCGATCGCGGTGATCGGCGACGGCGCGATGAGCGCCGGCATGGCCTTCGAGGCGCTGAACAACGCCGGCCACCTGGGAAAGCGGCTCTTCGTGATCCTCAACGACAACGAGATGTCGATCGCGCCGCCGACCGGGGCGCTCTCGTCCTATCTCTCGCGACTCTATGCCGAGGCGCCGCTGCACGACCTCAAGGCAGCGGCGAAGAGCGCGCTCAGCCTGCTGCCGCAGCCCTTCCAGGAGGGGGCGAAACGCGCCAAGGACCTGCTCAAGCACCTCACCGTCGGCGGCACGCTCTTCGAGGAGCTGGGGTTTTCCTATCTCGGCCCGATCGACGGGCACGACCTGGGGCAGCTCTTGCCGATCCTGCGGCTGGTGCGCGAGCGCGCCACCGGGCCGATGCTCATTCACGTTCTCACGAAGAAAGGCAAGGGCTACGCCCCGGCCGAGGAGGCGGCGGATCGCGGCCACGCGACCGGCAAGTTCGACATGGTCACCGGCAAGCCGAAGCCCGCCCCCTCGAACGCGCCGAGCTACACCAAGGTCTTCGCCCGCGCGCTGGTCTCCGAGGCCGAGCGCGACGACCGGATCGTGGCGATCACCGCGGCGATGCCCGACGGCACCGGGCTGAACCTCTTTGCCGAGCGTTTCCCGAAACGCTGCTTCGACGTCGGCATCGCCGAGCAGCACGGCGTGACCTTCGCCGCCGGCCTCGCCGCCGGGGGGATGAAGCCCTTCGCCGCGATCTACTCGACCTTCCTGCAGCGTGGCTACGACCAGGTCGTCCACGACGTCGCCATCCAGCGCCTGCCGGTGCGCTTCGCCATCGACCGCGCGGGACTCGTCGGCGCCGACGGCGCCACCCATGCCGGCGCCTTCGACGTCGCCTACCTTGCGAACTTGCCCAGCTTCGTCGTCATGGCCGCGGCCGACGAGGCGGAACTGGTGCACATGGTCGCCACGGCGGCTGCGCATGACGCCGGCCCCATCGCCTTCCGCTTCCCGCGCGGCGAGGGTGTCGGCGTCGAGATGCCCGAGCGCGGCCAGCCGCTGGAGATCGGCCGCGGTCGCATGATCCGCGAGGGCGGACGCGTCGCGATCCTCTCCTTCGGCACGCGTCTGGCCGAGGTGCTGAAGGCCGCCGAGGCGCTGGAGGCGCGCGGAATCAATCCCACCATCGCCGACGCCCGCTTCGCCAAGCCGCTTGACCGCGAGCTGATCCTGCGGCTGGCGCGCGGGCACGAGGCGCTGATCACCGTCGAGGAGGGTGCGGTCGGCGGCTTCGGCAGCCATGTCGCGCAGTATCTCGCCGAGGAAGGCGTCTTCGATAGCGGGCTGAAGTTCCGCGCGATGGTTCTGCCCGACATCTTCATCGACCAGGCGAGCCCTGCCGACATGTACGCCGTCGCCGGGCTCAACGCCGCCGATATCGAGGCGAAGGTGCTGCAGGTCCTCGGCGTCGCCCGGATCGACGCCCGCCGCGCCTGACCGCATCGCCCGACCGCAAGCCGGCCCGCCGCCAGCGCGCGCCGAGGTTTGCCTTGCAAAAACCTTCGCGCGCGGTGTATATTTTATTTCACATGTGAAGCGACATCCCGCCACATGGCCGCGGGCGTGGTCTTGCGGCATGGTTGCCTCTGGCAACGGGAATCCCGTCTGCCGCGACTCGGCACATCCGGAGGGAGGTTTCGGTGTTCGAGGGTTCAATCAGAGGCGAAGCACCGCGCACCGCGCCATCCGACGGGGTAACGGCACGCCCCCGGCCGGTTCCCCACGGGCCTTCCCGTTTCATCCGCACCCAGCTGACAGGAGTCCTGCCATGGTGACAATCCGACAATCCCGCAACCTTGCGATGGCGACCGGCCTCGCGTTGTCGCTGGCCGCGCTGCCGGCGCTGGCGCAGGAAACCGCCGCGCATGCCGATGGACCGACCGCCCAGTACGAGTTCAGCGCCACCACGCTGGCCGATATCGGCGTCGAGCTGCCCGGCCTGCAGCCCGACGACCCGGTCATCACCCAGGACGAGTTCAACCGCGCCGCGACCCTCTACTTCGAGCGTTGCGCCGGCTGCCATGGCGTCCTGCGCACCGGCGCCACCGGCTCGCCGCTGACCACCGACATCACCCGCGACCGCGGTTACGAGGCGCTGGAATCCTTCATCTATTTCGGTTCGCCGGCGGGCATGCCGAACTGGGGCACCTCGGGCGAGCTTTCCGACGAGGAAATCGACCTGATGGTGCGCTATCTCCTCATCACGCCGCCGACGCCGCCCGAATTCGGCATGTCGGCGATGCGCGCCACCTGGGAAGTCTACGTCGCGCCCGAGGATCGGCCGACCGAGCCGCAGAACGACCTCGACATGGAGAACATCTTCTCGGTCACCCTGCGCGATTCGGGCGAGGTGGCGCTGATCGACGGCGGCACCTACGAGATCGTCACCATCCTCGAGACCGGCTACGCGGTCCATATCAGCCGGCTTTCGGCCTCGGGGCGCTACATCTACGTCATCGGCCGCGACGCCAAGGTCGACATGATCGATCTCTGGGCCGAGACGCCCAATGTCGTCGCCACGATCCGCATCGGGCTCGAGGCGCGCTCGGTCGAGACCTCCAAGGCCCCCGGCTGGGAGGATCGCTACGCCATCGCCGGCGCCTACTGGCCGCCGCAATACGTGATCATGGACGGCGACACGCTGGAACCGCTGCGCATCGTCTCGACCCGCGGCATGATCTACGACGAGCAGGAATTCCACCCCGAGCCGCGCGTCGCCGCCATCGTCGCCTCGCACAACCGGCCCGAATTCATCGTCAACATCAAGGAGACGGGGATCATCCAGCTGGTCGACTACTCGGATATCGAGAACCTGAAGGTGACCTCGATCGCCGCCGAACGCTTCCTGCATGACGGCGGCTTCGATTCGAGCCGGCGCTACTTCCTGGTGGCCGCCAACGCCCGCGACACGATCGCCGTCGTCGACACGGTCGAGGGCCGGCTCGAGGCGCTCATCCCGGTGGGGCGCACGCCGCATCCGGGGCGCGGGGCGAACATCAACCACCCGGTCCACGGGCCGGTCTGGGTGACCTCGCATCTGGGTGACGACACGATCTCGCTGATCGGGACCGACCCCGAGGGCCATCCCGACAACGCCTGGCAGGTCGTGCAGACGCTCTACGGCCAGGGCGGCGGCTCGCTCTTCGTCAAGACGCATCCGAACTCGAACCACCTCTATGTCGACACGCCGCTGCATCCCGACGAGGAGATCTCGGGCTCGATCGCGGTCTTCAAGATCGACGAGATGGTCGAGGAGGATCCGCAATATACGGTGCTGCCGATCGCCGAATGGGCCGGGATCGAGGAAGGCCAACCGCGCGTCGTGCAGGGCGAGTTCAACCGCGAAGGCACCGAGATCTGGTTCTCGGTCTGGAACGCGGCGGACATGGTCTCGGCAGTCGTCATCGTCGATGACCAGACGCTGGAGTTGCGTCACGTGATCAAGGACGAGCGCCTGATCACGCCGACCGGCAAGTTCAACGTCTACAACACCCGCGGCGACATCTACTGACGGGGGCAGTAACGCCGCGAGGGAGGGGCGGGCACCGCGGTGCCCGCCCCTTCCCTTGGGCGCCGATGGTTCAGCCGGTGTATTCCAGTACCGTCACATGCGCCGCGCCGTAGCGGCGCCGGTCGACGAGCGCGAAACCCTCGGGCGGCAGTTGCGGCGCGGCCTCCTCCCAGACGACCAGCGCGCCCGGGGCGAGCCAGCCGCCCGCAAGCGCCGAGGCGAGCGCCGCCTCGCCGAGCCCCTGTCCATAGGGCGGATCGAGGAAGACGAGGTCGAAGCCCGGCCCCCGGTTCGCCCCCAGATCGGTCGCGTCGCGCCGGTAGAGCCGCGTCGCCCCCATCGCGCGAATCTTCTCGACATTGGCGCGGATCAGCGCCCGCGCCGGCGCCCCGGTCTCGACGAAGGTCACCTGCACGGCACCCCGCGACAGCGCCTCGAGCCCCAGCGCCCCGGTCCCGGCGAAGAGGTCGAGCACCCGCGCGCCCCGCACCCGGTCGCCCATCCGCCCCTGCGCGAGCATGTTGAAGAGCGCCTCGCGCAGCCGGTCGGAGGAGGGGCGCAGCCGCGCCGCCTCGTCGCCGGCGCCGATCTCGGCCAGTTTCAGCCCGCGATGCGCCCCGCCGATGATCCGCATCTCAGCGCAGGAGCGACTTCAGATCCGTCGCCGGGTCGGCCAGCGCCGCCGGGTCGGGCGATCGCCCGGCCTCGAGCAGCCGCTTGCCCAACATGTAGGCGCGCGGATCGTCGATCGCGTCGACGGCGAGGAAGGTCTCGCCGGCGAAATACCAGTGGCTGCGCGCCGCGCCGGCCTCGCGCACGATCACCCGGTCATAGCCGGTGTTGAGCCCGGCGATCTGCAGCTTGGTCTCGTACTGGTCGGACCAGAACCAGGGCACCGGCGCGTAGGGCGCGCCCGCGCCCAGCATGTTCGCCGCCACCGCCTCGGCCTGGTCGATGGCGTTCTGCACGCTTTCCAGCCGGATGCGCGCGCCGCGAAAGGCGAAGGATGCGCAGTCGCCCGCCGCCCAGACCGCCGGGTCCGAAGTGCGCCCCCGATCATCGACCGCGATCCCGTTTTCGACCCTCAGCCCCGCCGCCTGCGCCAGGTCCACCGCCGGCATGATGCCGATGCCGACGACGACGAAGTCCACCTCGAGCCGCCGCCCGTCGGCAAGCTCCGCCCCGGTCACGCGTCCCTCACCGGTGAGCCGCGAGAGCCCCGCGCCCTCGAGCAGGCGCACCCCCCGGCGCAGGTGCAGGTCGCGCATCGCGTCCGAGGTCTCGGGCGCCGCCACCCGCTGCAGGATGCGCGGCGCCGCCTCGATCAGCGTCGCCTCCAGCCCGCGCTGGCGCGCCACCGCCGCCGCCTCGAGCCCGATATAGCCGCCGCCGACGATCAGCACGTGCCGCCCCGGCGCGAATTCCGCCGCCATCCGGTCGATATCGGCGAGCCGCCGCACCAGGTGGACGCCCGCCAGATCGCCGCCCATGGCCGCCGGCAGCGGCCGCGGCTCGGCGCCGGTGGTCAGCGCCAGCTGGTCGTAATCGAGCGCCTCCTCGCCCAGGAAGACCCGCCTCGAAGCCGGGTCGATCCGCGTCACCGCCCGGCCCAGGCGCAGCTCGATCCCGTGCTCGGCATAGAAGCTCTCGGGCCTGAGAAAAAGCCGCTCGAGCGCCATCTCGCCGAGGAGGTACTTCTTCGACAGCGGCGGGCGCTGGTAGGGCGGCACCGGCTCGTCGCCGATCAGCGTCAGCGGCCCCTGGTAGCCCAGCGCGCGCAGCTTCGCCACCAGCGACGCCCCCGCCTGCCCGGCGCCAACCACCACGATTCCCGCCATCCGCCGCTCCTTGCCACTGGTCGTGCCCGGGCCGCGAGCCTATAACCCGGAAGGAAGGAAACGCAACGCGCGAGGATGACGAGATGACGCTTTCCATTGGCGACAGCCTGCCCGACGCCACCCTGGTCCGCATGGGCGCCAAGGGCCCCGAGCAGGTCCAGCTCTCCGAGGTGCTCAAGGGCCGCAAGGTCGTGCTCTTCGCCCTGCCCGGGGCCTTCACCGGCCCGTGCTCGACCGCGCATCTGCCCAGCTTCATCCGCACCGCCGAGGCGTTCCGCGAAAAGGGCGTCGACGAGATCGTCTGCTTGTCCGTCAACGACCCGTTCACGCAGAAGGCCTGGGCGAAGGATACCGGCGCCGACCAGGCCGGGATCACCTTCCTCGGCGATGCCGACGGCTCGTTCACCAGGGGACTGGGTATGGATTTCACCGCCCCGCATCTGGGCCTCATCGGCCGGTCGAACCGCTACGCGCTCCTGCTCGAGGACGGCGTGATCAGGGAAGCCAATATCGACAAACCCGGTGTCTGCGAGATCTCGACGGGCGAGGCGCTGCTGGAAAAGGTCTGACCCGCGGCAAGGCGAAAGGAGCCGGGACATGCCGAAACAGACGCTGTCGGTGGGCATGGCCCTGCCCGACGCCACGCTGCTGACCTTCGGCGCCGACGGCCCGCAGCCGGTGCGCCTGCACGACCGGCTGAAGGGCAACCGCGTCGTCATCTTCGCCGTCCCCGGCGCCTTCACGCCGACCTGCGATTCGGCGCATCTGCCGAGTTTCATCCGCACCGCCGAGGCCTTCCGCGAAAAGGGCGTGGACGAGATCATCTGCCTCTCGGTCAACGACGTGCACGTGATGCGCTACTGGGGCGAGATCGCGGGCGCCGCGGCGGCCGGCATCACCATGCTCGCCGATCCGGCGGCCGAATTCACCTGCGCCCTCGGCATGGAGTACTCCGCCCCGGAAACCGGCATGCTGAACCGCTCGCGCCGCTACGCCATGCTGGTCGAGGACGGGGTTGTCACGGTCCTGCATGTCGAGGAAAGGCGCGGCGTGTGCGAGATCTCCGGCGGCGAGGCGCTGCTCGCGGCGCTCTGACCGCATCCCGCATCCCGCATCCCGCTCGGCACCGCATCGGCGCGGCATTCCGGTTCCCCCGGATCCGCATCGCCCCTCCCCACGAAATCCCCAGATTTCCCCCAAGCGTTCGCGCCGCCGGCCTCGTATCCTCCCCGGTATCCGACCGAAGGAGGATCTAAGCATGAAACAGCACGAGGTAACCGGCAGCGGTGGCCTGCGGCTGCATGTGCGCGAATGGGGCAACCCCGAAGGCCCGCCCATCCTGTTCGTTCACGGCGTCGCGCAGTGCCACATGTGCTGGGAGAAGCAGGTCGCGGGCGAGCTTGGCCGCGATTTCCGCCTGGTCGCGCCCGACCTGCGCGGGCATGGCATGTCGGACAAGCCGGGAACGCCCGACCACTACGCCGAGCCCGAACTCTGGGCGCAGGACATCGCCGCGGTGATCGAGACGCTGGAACTCGACCGGCCGGTTCTGGTGGGCTGGTCGCTCGGCGGCATGGTCGCCTGCGACTACCTGCTGCATGTCGGGGAGGACGCGGTGGCTGGACTGAACCTCGTCTGCGGCGTGGTCACGCCCCGGCTCGAGGACAAGGGCCTGATGCTCGGCCCCGGCTTCACCGCGCATGTCGAGGGGCTGCGCTCGGACGACCTGCCGACCCGGATCGATGCCGTCCGCGCCTTCCTGCGCGACCAGACCGAGAACGACATGCCGCCCGAGACCTTCGAGCGCGCGCTCGGCTGGAACATCATTGTCCCGCCGGCGGTGTTTTCCGGCATCGGCGCCCGCGAACGTTTCTCGCACGCGGTGCTCGAGCGGCTCGGCCTGCCCGTCCTCGTTTCCTGGGGGCGCGAGGACAGGGTCACCCTGCCGCGCCTTGCCGACCACATCCTGGAAACCTGCCCCACTGCGCGCGCCTCGTGGTACGAGGCGACCGGGCATCAGCCGTTCCTCGAACAGTCCGAACGCTTCGACCGCGAACTCGCCGCCTTCGTGACCGAGGCCCGCGCGGAGCGCCCCGAAGCAGGCCCAGTCGCAGGCCC